>JAKSRN010000296.1 GCA_024403585.1 Lachnospiraceae bacterium
CGGTGGATCACATAAGAGCCGACCGAAACAGAACAAAGAGGCGTATGTTCATCTTTGAATGAGCAAGCCACAGATAAAGAGACAGCCCGTAAACTGTAGAGTTTGCGGGCTGTCTCTTTCTTCATATTCAGCAATTTTCTTAAGCAACCGTTAAGGGAAATCGTGTTTCCCGTTTAGAAACGCCTGATATAGTAACATCATCAAGAACAACACAGCACTTCAGAGTGCACAACATAAACAACAGATCAAAAAGGAGAAAAAAGAATAATGATGAACAAAAAAGCAATGGTAGGAGTAATCGCAGCAGTAGCAATCGCAGTTGGAGGAGGTGCAGGTCTCGCAGGATATGCAATGACCCATTCACACAAAGCAGCTACTTCCGCAGAGAAAACAGTAGAGAAAAAGGTTCCAACTCCAATGGCTGAGGCGGGATCTACAATTGTAAAAACAATTGATGCACATGCAGTAAAAGAGTCCCCAGCTGATATGACATCTGAAAAAGCAGCAACATTAAATTCTGAAACAGAAGCACTGCTGGCTCAGAAAAATGCAGAGAAAGCTGCTGCAGAGCAGGAAATGTTTGCAAATATTGAGGCAGAAACAGGGGATACAGACCAAAAAGCAGTGATTGATTATCTGGCAGGCTCTCCAGTATATCCAGAGGCTTTTGAAGTTGGTATGATGGCAGGTGACTGTGCTTCTGATCTTACTGATCTGATGGGCGGAAGCACTGCAGGTGAGGAGTTTGAGCTGACAGCAGATCAGCCGATCCTGTACATTCTGAACGAGGATGGATCTTTTGAACTGGTTGACTTCTATGCACCACTTGAAGCAGGAGTAAAATACTTCACAAAAATCAATGTACATTGTGCAGACAGAGAATTCTCTGCAGATGTTAAGATGTCTGACAGCCTTCAGGAGTGGCATATCGCAGCAGTAGGCGGTAATACAATTACACTGTGCTCACCAGTTGTTATGCTGTAATTAAGCAACCGAACTTGGCGTTTAGAAACGACTGATATAGTAAGATCATCAAGAGGAACACAGAAAACCTCAAACAATCAACAAACAAAAAGAAAATACATCGGATAAGAAAAATCCCTGAGCCAGCTTTCATCAGCCGGTTCAGGGATTTGTTTTATTATCTCTATCCACAAATTTCTGTACTACTCTGGATTTATACAACCTCCAAAGAGAAATATTTGCAGGTCTTTCTTTACGCTTCTGCCGCCGGTCTTCCTCTCTTTCTAGCCTTCGGCATCGGAATAGTCACTCCAAAGAAAATTCTCATCACCCAGCTGAAGAAAATCAGTACCACGATCGGGATCACACAGGAAGTAACAATGAAAACAGCCACTGCCTGTACATAATTGTTGATGATCGCTTTCGCCTTCTCCAGGATCGCATCCTTGGATCCAACCTGCTCCTGTGCATGCTCAGCCTCTTCCATCGTAGCCTCAATGGATTCAGCATAAACACCCTCCACCATCTCTGAAGTACGGATGCTGACTGGGATAATAGCCACCAAAAGCAAGGCAAAGATACTGAGTTTGATTGCCAGCTGTTTTCCCCAATCGTTTTTTCTGAAGATACAATAGATACCGATCAGGCAGGCTGCCGGAATCAGAATCTTGAAAGCAGCAAAGCCGGTAATAGTCAGCAGATATTTTTCCGCATAAACTGCACAGATCACGATCAGGAGATATCCAGCCACATCAGCCAGCTTATCAGCCAGCGGAGTTGCAATATCATCCGGAATCAGTGTGATCAATACAGAAGTAGCAGTCGCACCCGCTGTTAATTTCAATACATTCTGCTCCTTCTGATCCAGAGCAGCGATGGTATGGTGGTACATCTGCGGATTAGAAGCAACCTTACCTACCGCAGTGAATGACACCAGTGCTACAAGAAGAAGCAGCACCGCAATAATTCCTTTTGTTGTTCTATCTTCTCTCATTCGGTCACCTCAACTGAATAATCCTTCAGATCATAACTGCTCTTTACAAAAGAAGTGATAATGCGAACCGCATTCTCATCCGCTCTGGTAAGAAGTCCATTTTCAATAGCCTTCTCCTCTTCCATCTCCTTCACATGAGCAAAAGTCTTGTTCACATCCTCAGCAGAGAGATCGTTAAACCAGCCTTCCTTTTCATTCACAACATGGAAACTGTCATGGTCAATCTCAGCAGCAAGAACCATGCTCTTCGGAAGAGTGATTGTGATCTTTTTTGCATCGTCGTCCACCAGCACCGTAACCTTGGTAAAATCAATACCAGCCTTGATATCACCCTCCACGGTATAGACCAGTTTGGTTTTAGTCATAGGCACCTTGATGGACCAAAGAGTTTTCACGTTCTCAAAATCTTCCGCATGGGTGTAATAATATTCCGCTGTGATCAGCTCACCCATCTCACGAATTCCGGATTCAATCACCTCACCGGATAAGGTTTCCACCTCACCGGTAAAATGGATTGGTCCCTCGCTTCCGTCAGAAACGGCTGTCGGCTCCGGAACCTTGTTGATCCTGGCAGTCATCGATGTAGAAAAGATCAGCATCGCAACGATGACACCAACCAGGGCACCGATCAAAAACAGTTGTTTACGATTCCCTTTCTTCATGTCCAAACCCTCCTCAAAGTAACAATAAATTCCAAACGCTTACAGCTGCACGATAACAATTTGAACACGCATAAGCATTCCCCTTCCTCGATGTCGTGGAGACATAGGGAGGGGTAAAAGGGGGATGCTTATGTCAGGAGGAGTCAAAGCTCCTCCTGACAAAGATGCGTAGCAGCTGCGTGTTCATGAGCATGAAGCAGAGCGGAATGCGAATGTCCGCTTTACTACAGGTGAATGTCCCCTTCTATTTCATTATTTCACCCTATTCCAATTTAATCAACAGCCAACAGAGATCCGATTCCAATCACAATCAAAACAATGAACGCAACGCTCAGCAATCCACTGAATACCATACCGATCAGGATCAGCGGAAGGAATACAATC
>JAKSRN010000297.1 GCA_024403585.1 Lachnospiraceae bacterium
TGTAATCCGGAGTTTCAACGATAGCTGCAAAATCGAGAAGACCGCTTTCCAGTTTTTCCAGCACCTGTTCGGTATCACCACTGGTGATGTGATAACGCAGGTTCGGATATCGCACTTTGAAATCTTTAATATAATCTGCGAGGAAACCGACCTGATAGCTTTCTGCGAGACCAAAATAGATATCACCGCCGGTGATATCATTCAGGGAATGGAAACTGTCATAGATCTTATTAGCCATAGCGAGCAGATCTTCCGCCTGTTTTCTAAGAAGAATTCCGGCCTCTGTCAGCTCAATACTGAAACTGTGCCGGATGAAAAGCTTCTGTCCAAGCTCATCTTCCAGTGATCTGATCTGCCTGGAAAGTGTCGGCTGCGTGATATGAAGTACCTCAGCTGCTCTGGTCATGTTTTCTTCCCTTGCAACAGTAAGGAAGTTTTGAAGTGTTCCGATCTCCATGTTCGAACGTCCTTTTCATAAATATTATAATCCCAGTATAACATGATATACAAAAAATGCATATCATGAAATACAAAAACGGCATTCGCGAATGCTTGTGGGATCGACTATACTGACCATAGACAGGTCATAGTTCTGTCTGAGAAGAAAGGACAAAGAGATCGATGAAATCAGATGTACAGGAACTGAAGCAGCGGCTGAATATGTTGAATTGTGATGAAAAACTGACAGACCAGATTATAGCCTTCCTGCTGAATGGAGACAGCAGAAGCTCCAGATTGCTTCTAAGAAGACATAGAAAGCAGTTGATGGATGAACTGCATATATGTGAAAAGCGTGTAGATGAACTGGACTTTCTGGTTTATCAGCTCGATAAACAAAAACTGTAAAGGAGATGTAAGAAGGTGAAAAAGAATGTATTTTGTCTGTTCACAAAGGTGATGCCTGTAGTACTTGCGATATCCTGTCTGACTGCATGCGCCAGCTTTGAAGCAGCAGAGGGAACGAAGAAAGTCGCTTCTGATGATGCAAAGGTGCAGAGTGAGGACCCGGATACCGCAACCAGGCTACCTGATGAAAATGGAACAAAGATCAGGCTGACATTTGGTGATACGGTTATTTTCGGAGTACTGAATGATTCTGAAACGGCAAAAGCGCTGATTGAAAAGCTGCCATATACACAGCAAATGAGCCGCTATTCTCACGATTTTTGCGGGGTTACAGAGGAACTTCCTTACCAGGAAGAGAATGTACATTACGGCTGGCTGAATGGAGATATTGATTACGCGACCAACGCACCGTATTTTACGATCCTGTTTGAAGACGAGGAACGTTCTGAACAGTATGATTATCAGGTTAATATAGGAGTGGTCACTTCACCGCTCAGTGAGATCAGCGCTCTGGATGGCAGTTATGATGTTTTGATCGAAAAAGCAGATGATGATGACGATTTAAATGAAGCGGGGCTGATTCCGGGATATAGTCAGTTCGCAGATTATGTGCCGGTCTTACAGCAGGGAGAAGATCTGGGAACTGACAGTAACAGTGACGTACTGGTTGCATATTTTTCAAGATCCGGAAATACGGAGATAACCGAAGGGATCGATGCGGTTTCATCGGCAAGCCTTCAGATAGAACCGGATGGTACGACACTTGGTAATTGTGAGCGCGTCGCCGGGTGGATCGCAGATGAAGCAGATGCGGATCGTTTCCTGATTCGGACGGAATATTCTCTTCCGGTTGACTATGATCAGGTAGTGGATGTGGGGGAAGGCATGGACATCGAAGGATACCGGCCGAAACTGGCAGCGCATATAGAAGATATTTCTCATTATGATACCATCGTTCTGGTCGCACCGGTCTGGCATTATACACTTCCGCAGCCTGTATATGCATTCCTGGATGAATATGATCTTTCCGGAAAGAAAATTGTTTTGTTCGGTACGAATGCCGGAAGCGGATTTGCAGACCAGATCGCCTGCATCAGCCGTGAAGAGCCTGAAGCAGAAGTGGTGGAAGGAATCACGCTCAGGCAGAATGAGGTTGAAGAAGGAGAGGAAGCAGTCAGGGAAGCAGTTCGTCGATTGCTGCCACAGACTGCAACAGACCAATCAGAGGAGGTAAATGCTTTGGAAAAGAATCTTAAACTGGTAATCGATGGGCAGGAGGTTCCGGTAACCTGGGAGGATAATGATGCCGTTTCAGAGATCACAGAGTCTGCATCAGAAAATGGGATCCATGCAGACCTGCATATGTACGGCGGCTGGGAACAGGTCGGTTCTTTAGGACGCTCTTTTTCCCGAAATGATAAACAGATCACGACCCGAAACGGGGATATCGTCCTTTATTCCGGTGATCAGATCGTATTATTTTATGGTCCTAATTCCTGGTCTTACACAAAACTGGGACATATCGAACTTTCAGAAGAGGAAATAACTGCGCTTCTGGATAAGAATCATGTAAGTCTGACACTGGAGATCAATTAGTTCAGGCAGTTAGAATAAATGCAACAGAAATATATATAACAGTAATAAATAACACAAGTGGAGGGTACTATGAAAAATCTTGGATTTGGTATGATGAGATTACCTGTATTGAACGGTAATCCGACAGAGTTTGACTATGAACAGCTTAACAAAATGGTAGACCGTTTTCTGGAGGAAGGATATAACTACTTCGATACCAGCTATGTGTACCATGAAGGAAAAAGTGAGGAGGCTACACGTAAAGCTCTTGTAGAGAGACATCCCAGAGAAGCTTTCCGAATTGCAACCAAATTCCCGTCCTTCATCCCAATGAGTGAAGAAGATGTCGAGAAGACATTTGCACAGCAGCTTGATAATCTTGGCGTTGAATATATTGATTATTATCTGCTCCATAACCTTCAGACCGTATGGTATGACGGTGTTGAGGGAAAAGGAGATGGATATTTCCTTTCCGAACATCTTTTTGATCATGCAAGAGCCTGGAAAGAGGCCGGTAAGATCAAGCATCTGGGAATTTCTTTCCATTCATCACCGGAACTTCTTGAGCGTGTTCTGAA
>JAKSRN010000298.1 GCA_024403585.1 Lachnospiraceae bacterium
GCCTGAGCTGCTGCCAGTCTTGCGATCGGAACACGGAATGGTGAGCAGGATACATAGTTCAGACCAAGCTCATGGCAGAACTCTACGGAAGAAGGATCTCCGCCGTGCTCTCCACAGATACCAACATGGAGATTTGGATTAACCGGTTTTCCAAGTTTGATAGCCATATCCATCAGTTTTCCAACACCGTTCTGATCCAGTTTTGCGAATGGATCATTCTCGAAGATCTTGCTCTCATAGTAAGCATTCAGGAACTTACCAGCATCATCACGAGAGAATCCAAATGTCATCTGAGTCAGGTCGTTTGTACCGAAGCAGAAGAAGTCAGCCTCTTTAGCGATCTCATCAGCTGTCAGAGCAGCTCTTGGGATCTCGATCATTGTACCAACCTCGTATGCCAGCTCAACACCAGCTGCTGCGATCTCAGCATCTGCTGTAGCAACAACAACATCTTTAACGTTCTTCAGCTCTTTGATCTCACATACAAGTGGAATCATGATCTCTGGACGAACTGCCCAATCAGGATGAGCTTTCTGTACATTGATAGCTGCACGGATAACAGCTTTTGTCTGCATCTTAGCAATCTCAGGATATGTAACTGCAAGACGGCATCCACGATGACCCATCATTGGGTTGAACTCGTGCAGACCCTCGATCAGAGTCTTGATGTACTCAACGCTCTTGCCCTGAGCTGCTGCAAGTTTAGCAATATCCTCTTCCTCTGTAGGAACGAACTCATGAAGAGGTGGATCCAGGAAACGGATAGTTACTGGGCATCCCTCAAGAGCCTCATAGAGAGCCTCGAAGTCACCCTGCTGGTATGGCAGGATCTTATCCAGAGCTGCCTCACGCTCCTCAACTGTATCAGCACAGATCATCTCACGGAATGCAGCGATTCTGTCTTCCTCGAAGAACATATGCTCTGTACGGCAAAGTCCGATACCCTCAGCGCCAAGCTCACGAGCTTTTTTAGCATCTGCAGGTGTATCAGCGTTTGTACGAACTTTCATCTGACGGAACTTATCAGCCCATGCCATAACTGTTCCGAACTCACCAGCGATCTGAGCATCAACTGTCTCGATCAGACCAGCGTAGATGTTTCCTGTTGTACCATCGATGGAGATGCAGTCACCCTCTGTGAACTCCTGTCCAGCCAGAGTAAATTTCTTGTTCTCCTCATCCATAGCGATGTCACCGCATCCGGATACGCAGCATGTTCCCATTCCACGAGCTACTACAGCTGCGTGAGATGTCATACCACCACGAACTGTCAGGATACCCTGAGCAGATTTCATACCTGTAATATCCTCTGGAGAAGTCTCAAGACGAACCAGAACTACTTTCTCGCCTCTTGCAGCCCACTCTACAGCATCATCAGCTGTGAATACGATCTTACCGCAAGCAGCTCCTGGAGAAGCGCCAAGACCTTTTCCGATTGGAGTAGCAGCTTTCAGTGCAGCTGCGCTGAACTGTGGATGAAGCAGTGTATCCAGGTTTCTTGGATCGATCATTGCAACAGCCTCAGCCTCAGTCTTATGTCCCTCAGCAACCAGATCAACAGCGATCTTCAGAGCAGCCGGAGCTGTTCTCTTTCCGTTACGGCACTGCAGCATGTACAGTTTCTTATTCTCAACAGTGAACTCCATATCCTGCATATCATGGTAGTGGTTCTCAAGAAGATCACAAACCTTGATGAACTGCTCATATGCTTCTGGGAACTCCTGCTCCATCTGAGCGATTGGCATTGGTGTACGAACACCAGCTACTACGTCCTCGCCCTGTGCATTCTTCAGGAACTCACCCATCAGTTTCTTCTCGCCTGTAGCAGGATCACGTGTAAATGCAACACCTGTACCGGACTCCTCATTCAGGTTACCGAATACCATTGGCATTACGTTTACAGCTGTACCCCAGGAGTATGGGATATCATTGTCACGACGATATACGTTTGCACGAGGGTTGTCCCATGAACGGAATACAGCCTCGATAGCAAGTTTCAGCTGCTCGATTGGATCAGATGGGAAGTCAGTTCCCAGCTGGTTTTTGTACTCAGCTTTGAACTGCTCAGCCAGTGTTTTCAGATCAGCTGCTGTCAGATCAACGTCAAATTTAACGCCTTTTGCTTCTTTCATCTCATCGATGAGTTTCTCGAAGTATTTTTTACCAACTTCCATTACAACGTCAGAGAACATCTGAATGAAACGTCTGTAAGAATCGTATACGAAACGCTCGAATTTTGGATCTGGGTTGCCAGCGATCATTGCTGCAACTACGTCATCATTCAGTCCAAGGTTCAGGATTGTATCCATCATACCTGGCATGGAAGCTCTTGCACCAGAACGAACAGAAACAAGAAGAGGATTCTGATGATCACCGAATTTCTTTCCGTTAACTGCTTCCATCTCTGCAACGCCGGCCATTACCTGCTCCATGATCTCATCATTAATTTTACGGCCATCCTCATAATACTGAGTACAAGCCTCTGTTGTGATAGTAAATCCTTTTGGTACCGGCAGTCCGATCTTGATCATCTCTGCAAGGTTCGCACCTTTACCGCCAAGAAGATTTCTCATGCTTGCATCTCCCTCAGTAAAGAGGTATACCCACTTGTTTGACATACTAATTATTCCTCCTATTCTATTCATCAAATCCCGTTTCCCTTCATTCCCTCACAACATGAAGGGTACAAAAAAGCAGGTTCCTAAGAGTCATCTTGTTGTTCAATCGGATTGCCTGCTATTTACAATGGAATTATTGTGTGCAATTGACGCACACAAATAGTTTACCACATTTTTTTAATTAGTCAATACAAACATTGTTTATTTCGCCAACTATCATATGAAAAGCATACCAAAACTGGCATTTTTGCACAAATCGCCAGGGGGGCACTATCAACTGCATTCCGGGTTTTATGGAAACTCCTTACATTCATTCACGCCAGCAAGTTCAAGAACGCCTCTAGCGTTCTTGCCGCGGCGTGGTCAAGCGCTTTGCGCTTA
>JAKSRN010000299.1 GCA_024403585.1 Lachnospiraceae bacterium
GTATCAATTTTGAGCTGATATTTTTTCCTGAAAAACTCTGCAACCGTATCTACATCATGGAACAAAGTCGTCTCAGCATTGACATGATTGGGAGAAATCCACTGCGGCCAGTCAATAATCCAGATTCTGCCGTCATCTTCCATGATGTTGTACTCGGAAAGATCTCCGTGAATGTAGCCGAGAGCATATGCTTTCTTTACTTCTAAAAGAATCGACTGCCAGACCTCTTCCGGATGTTCAAGGACTGAACGGTTCAGATTTACTCCCGGAATATGCGACATGACAATAGTATGGCGGTTCAAATCAATCGGAACAGGGACAGATACTTTGCCGTTTAAGGCACAAAGTGCCTCATATTCGCGCTCAGCAGATTTTGCAGAAGCAAAAATCCACGGACAGTGACCTGCACCCGGCATATACTCACGGTTCGTTTTCAGCGTGTTAAACGACCGCTGACCTACTTTATGGAACTTCAGAATAACAACACCGAATCCTAATGCCTCATAGATTTCTGACTCTTTTCCGACAGCGATATGAGAGCCAAGCGCAGAAACGGTCTTTTTTACAGACAAAGCAAGAAGAGCAAGCGTGTCATATCCTCCGAATATCAGGGCATACCCTTTGTACGGAACAGAATCAGAACGCACCATGTCTTTTTCTATCAGTTCACCGAGACGGTATTTCAGCTCGGACGCAGATATATGAACCGCGGCGCGAAGTTCATCTTCTGCAACCCAGCGCGAATGCCGCATCAGACGTTCTATGGCTTTTAGAATACGTATTTCATATGGATGAAGATTTTTTATATCCTCTGCAGATATACTCATTGATTATACATTGAGGCGCAGAGATAAAATACATTGGGGTTCGCACTGAAAATAAACCATATATAAGTTTACAAATAAATCTGCACCACGCCTGACAAACCTGCACAAAGTATCCTCAGACAGAATGAATATATCCAAACAAAGACCAATATAATACTGAGAACAATGGACGAATCACCAAACATCTTATGGCTTGCTCAGATTCACAATACTGACATTCCGTCAGTAGGTGGAAAAGGAGCCTCCCTCGGAGAAATGACTAACGTGGGGCTGCCGGTCCCGCCGGCATTTGTCGTCACTGCACAGGCATTCCGCCGTTTCCTGCAGATGACAAAACTCGAAGACACTCTCTTCCCCATGCTTGAAGCACTCGATGTCGATGACAACGATGCATTAAACGCAGCATCCGACAAAGCAAAAGCAATGGTCGAGACAGCCGTCATGCCGGAAGTCATCAGAAACGACATCCTCGCATCCTACAAAGAGATGGGAAAAGACATCGTCGTTGCAGTCCGCTCATCCGCAACCGCAGAAGACTTACCCGGCGCATCCTTTGCAGGACAGCAGGACACCTACTTAAACATCAAAGGCGACGATGATGTAATTGATGCAGTACAGCGCTGCTGGGCATCATTATACACCGCACGCGCCATCTACTACCGTTCAAAGAACGGATTCGATGACCGTACTGTCAATATCGCTGTAGTTGTTCAGCAGCTGGTATTCTCACAGAAAGCCGGCGTAATGTTTTCATCCCACCCGATCTCCGGTGCAAAGACTGTCATCATCGAAGGTTCATGGGGACTTGGAGAAGCAATTGTTTCCGGAACAGTATCTCCGGACAACTATGTCTTCGACCGCCAGACCAAGAAAGTCATCAACAAGACCATCGCAGAAAAGTCTGTTGAAATCATCCCGGACGGCATGAAAGGCACTAAAGTCTCTGAAGTTCCGGATGACCGCAAAAACGCACAGGTCTTATCCGAAGAAGACATCAGAAACCTTGCAGAGTTTGCAGTCAAATCCGAAGAGCACTACAAGAACCCGCAGGATATGGAGTGGGGAATGGTTGACGGAAAGATTTACATCTTACAGTCCAGACCGATTACCACAATCAAGAAATCAAAAGAATCCGGCAGCGCAGAAAAAGCAGACGGCGGCAAACAGATTCTTCAGGGATACGGCGCATCCCCGGGACTTGTCTCCGGAAAAGTCTGTATCGTAATGGATGTCCGCGAAACCTCCAAAGTACAGGAAGGCGACATCATGGTTGCTACCATGACTAACCCGGACATGGTCCCTGCCATGAAGAAAGTTGCAGGCATCATCACCGACGAAGGAGGAATGACCTGCCACGCTGCAATTGTCTCCCGCGAACTGGGAACTCCGGCTGTTGTCGGAACAAAACAGGCAACCAAACTCTTAAAGGACGGGCAGATTGTAACCATCGACGGTGAGAAAGGTCTCATCTACGAAGGAAACGTCGCAGCAGCCAAACCTGCAGAAACACAGGCAGCAGCAGTTCAGACCGTTGTTGCACAGGCAGCACCGGTTATTACTGCAACGTATGTCAAGGTCAATGTCTCCATGCCTGAAGCCGCAAAGCGCGCAGCAGCAACCGGAGCAGACGGTGTCGGTCTTTTAAGAATCGAACACTTAATCATCGGATTAAACAAGACACCTTCCTGGTACATCAAGAACAACAAACAGGAAGAGTTCATCGGCGAACTTGAAAAAGGAATCCGCACTGTACTCGATGAGTTCCGCGGAAAGCCGGTCTGGGTCAGAACAATTGATTCTCCGACTGATGAGTTCCTCAATATGGCAGGCGGAGAAGACGAGCCGCACGAGCACAACCCGATGCTTGGATTCAGAGGACTGCGCCGCGACCTTCGCCAGAAAGAACAGTTCCGCATGCAGGCAGAAGCATTCAAGCGCCTCTGGGAAGCAGGATATGACAACTTAGGTGTCATGTTCCCGTTAGTCCAGCACCCGCGTGAGTTCATCGAGGCAAAAGAGCAGTTCAGAGCATGGGGACTTCCGGTTGATGAAATGGCACTTGGTATCATGGTCGAGATTCCGGCATCTGCTGTCATCATCGATGAGTTCATCAAAGCAGGCATCAAGTTCTGTTCCTTCGG
>JAKSRN010000003.1 GCA_024403585.1 Lachnospiraceae bacterium
TCCCTGCTGCCGCCTGTGCGGTCATTCCCTTGCTGATCAGGTACTCCATTACCGGCTTCAGGTTGTTCATGAATACCACCTCCTAAATAAAAAGGAGACTCCGAAGAGCCTCCTACTGTTGCACCGGTGCAACTTTTCACTGTTTTTTCGTAATTCAGTGACTTTTGTCTTTTTTAGATCGCGTTTTTCACAGTTTCAGTGACTTCTCTTACATCTTGATGCATCTGTTCTCAAATTTCTTGTATGCGTCCAGATACCACTCATTCTTGTCTCCGTTAAACGTCATCTCATAGTACATTCCATCCGGAAGAGATGAGCTGAGAAGAAATTTCCAGTTCTGAAGAGCCTTGCACTTCCAGACTGTAAATACCTCATAGTCCATCTTCGGTGTTGTAGTCTCCCAATGCTCGTTGATATAGTCTGCTACAATGTTAAGTGCTACAACTTCCATATTAATATCTTTGTTCATATTTACTCCTTTCAATAACATGACCCACTACCATCCTTGAGAATGGTGGAACCATACCCTCCGGTAGCGGGCCAAGAACATCCTTCCACATCATGGTGGACGATTATTGCCCAACAAATTGCTCTTTGTTGGACATTAGCCAACAAGATGCTGTGCAATGAATCTACCGATTAGCTTTGCTTCTCTAATGTATCCTGTATCATTGAGATGCACAGAGTCATAGAAGTATTTCGTAGCCCCAGTCACGTATTCAATCCCAGATTCACCATACAAATCAATAACTGGTATCGAAAATAAAGCACACACTTCTTTTACTGCTTTCACGTAGTCCGATAAATTTCTTCCATTGTGAGTTTCTTCTCTTCTGTGGAAAGGTGTACCGAAAAAGATTTCAGCATTTGGATGATTTGTTCGCAGTTTTAAACAAAGTGCATACACAGCACCATAAAAACTAGCACCATTTTCCGTATCTCCAAGATTGCCTAATGGGGCAGTTGAGTAATAGTAGTCATTTGTTCCACCAACGCACACGATAACCTCTGTATACTCAGATAAGTCGTCTGCTATCTCATTGATACTTCTGTATGTTTGATTTGGCTCTGTACAAATCAGTGCACCACCTAGCCCGTGATTCGCAGTAAGACATCCGAACATATCACGCATCAGCTCTGGATATGGATTTGTTGAACCCACACCTGCCGTCATAGAATCGCCAAGAAATGCGACATTTTTACCTTTAAGTATTCCACCTGAGTAGTAGTGTTTCATATCAAATTCAATATCTAATGTTTTTTTCTTAGAATCAGAATTTTCGACCATAACACCAGACTCATCACAGACGTAAAGTTGTTCTGTTCCATCAAGCTGATATTTGGTATTGAGAATCACGTACCTAGCATTGCTTGGTACTGCGTTTATTCCATTTGTGATACTTTTTATCATTGTTGTCGGATCGGCATCAGAGTAGAAATACCCTTTTACAAGTGTGTCACTATTTACAAAAATATATTTTGCATCACCTATAAAACAAAAAGTTGTCCTGCATCCATTTCGGCTACTGTACAGACTTGTTCCGTTTGCATATCCTGTGACAAATGTAACTGTCTTCAGCAGGTCTGTGTCAAATGCATATCCATTGACGATATCCGATATCGCCTCATCGTGCTTTTCTAGTACTACTCTGTTAATTTTTGGAAGGTTTTCTGTTTTTTCATACATCGGTTACACCCCCAAACTAACAGGTGTATAAAACTTACATCTGTACAAGCCAGAAGGGATCGTACTATACACATTGTCGGCACATCTGCTAATTATGTTGATCGAATAATCGTTCGCCAAACCTACGCTAAGTGCGAATGAACCAACCGAGAATGTTTCATAAGTCGAGCCAGACTGTAAAATGTAATAAAACTGCTCTGTAGCAGAGGATACCAATCCGTTGCTTTTGCTCGTGAAACCTCCAATGCATACCTGCTTCTTCGGATATCTGGCAATATCTGAACGTTCGTCACCTAAATATTCTATAACCGTGATGGTTGGGATACGCACATCAGTATCGTGAGATACTCCTTTTCCATAACCTGTCGCATTTTCAAGCAATGCTGTAAGTTCTGGCATTTCAGAAACGTGCTTTATAGTTGTTGCTGATGTACCTGCATAGTCCGAATCGAGTGTAAACGTGAACTCTATATGTGGTATGGAATCAATCACACCACCAGATGGCACATTAACTGTAACTTTACTTAACGCATCATATCCACTATCTGGTGTAACTACACCATTTGATGTAACTGTTTTTTCTTGATATACAGGCGTTGTTCCGTTGTTGGTTGGTACAGATACGTTAACCTTTGCATAGTTAAGTACGTCAATTCCTGTACCATTAGCATTAATTGTTTTTGTCGCTGTAGGAGTCGCAATAGTGCCTGACTCCGTTAATGTTTTAGTTACAGTGCTACCATTTGAGCCAGTCAACTCAAGTTTGGTAACCTGCTTTCCATCCATCATAATCATATTATCACGCTCCTATTCTTGCGGTTGTTCCGCTCCATGTGATTGTTGTCGAGTTAAGATTGCTGATTTTGGCTGTTGTTCCACTCCATGCAAGTGATACAGCATTGCCTGTAGGTGTATCTGGAACAACTGGATCGTCTGGAACATCTGGCACATCGACATAGAATGCATTGTAAAATGCCGTATACTCTTCCGTACATCCTGCATCTCTAAGGCAGATAGCAAGACCGTGAAGAGCGTCAATCTGTGCTTCTGTAAGACCTTTGCCTGTTGACGCACCATTGTTTTTTAGCATTTCAATCGCTAAAATCTCACCTGATACATCAGCCCACAGTTCCTCTCCTCCATTTCTTTGGAAAACGGGTCTGTATCCATTCTGCATAGGATTCAAATTGTCATCCAGATGCACACGGTCAAGATTGCTGAGAGTAGGGATTGTCTCAATCTCTGCTTTTATTGCAGAAAGTTCGGTCTGAATGTCCGACAATTCTTCCTTTGTGACACCATTTCCACCACCACCTGACTGATCAAATCTTTTACTTAGATCAGTTATCGCCTCCGTGTTTTTTCGCACCTGCTGGGCGATTGGAACCGGCGCATCTGTCGGAATTGCCTCTTCCTTATCCAACTTTTCACCTATGTGAAGAGTGAACTCCTGGGACCTCATACTCTGTTCTGCATCAACGTCACGGATGATAAAGTTCGCTCTTGCGTTGCCATAAGCCTGCAGAATGTTCTCATCCAGCGTCACCTCGACATACTGCCCACTAGAATCAACTTCGCAGTCTTTCTCGATCATAATCCCGTCTGGACGGATCACAACGAAGCTAACCTTTGCATCTGTATCAATTGCATAAATGATAAACTCGTCAGTAAAGCCGGCTCTTATTATCCTTGATAAATGATCACTCTGTACCGCATGTACAACCGCAGTAGATTTCTCGTCAACATTAACCGCAAGAAGGATGCTAGTTACAATCGGCATAATCGTATCACTCATGACTCATCCTCCTTTGACATCCATGTTGCAGAAAAGCGTGCTCTATTCCAACCTACCGCACTTGACACATAATTAAGTACACCACTTGCCGTGATCGTAAAAAGTACGTGCCCAGTTACGTTCGCATTGTTAGTAAGCACGCATGCAATCGAAACGCTATTCTCAGGTCTGTACTCAGCTGGAATTGTTCCGGAAAGGTCAATACTTTTATTCTTTTCCAAGAAGTTAAATACATCATGTGCCGTGAGGGTAATTACTCCATTCTTCTTTTCTAGATGTAGATTGATTTTTTCATAAGATGTCGCCTTTTTGTCTGATACAACAACCGTTGTCTTTTTTACATCTGGTTTTGAAAGACCATTTATAATATCCGGAAGTTCTTCACATAACGCCACCGGATCACCCAGATTAATTCCCTCTGTTGTCACGCTATAGAGCATTGCATACATCTCAGAATCCCCTCCAGCAAGAGATCCCTGCTCATGATTTGAAGTACTGATATACTTCTCAATCCTATCCCCTACAGATTCCTGATAGATTCTGTATCCGAGATAGTAAGTTGTCTGTGCACCGTCTTCTCCAGTAGGTATACTAAAATCATCATAGATCTCATTTTCAAATACTCTACCTTCGCAGATCGCCATACCACTTCCGATTCTGATCGTATTATTATCAGGCTTCGTAGCCCTCATCTCTCCAGAAGCAATCAACGTACCTGAGCCGAAGATCTTCGCGAAGATATTGGCGTCATGCTGAGCGTTCCTGGTCTGCCCATCTCCGATTATCAGTCTAGCCATTGCTATTCTCCTTTACCGCATATTCTACTGTTACCCGGTCACCCATCACCCTGTATATCTTTTTACTGAGTGGAGCAACAACCGTAACGTTCTCTGCTGCATATGTTCCCTTTACAATGTCCCCGATCTCAATTCCTTCCGGTGCCTTCTTGATCTTCATCTTTTTCACAGGACATATTTCAGAAAACTTTTTCAGCCCGTCTGCAGTCAGCTTATCAACTGTATCTGCATTATTATCATCATAGTAATACTGTCTCTCATACAGCCCTGTAAAATGCTTCCTGGTTCCAAACGTACCATCTTCCTGCAAATACAAGTCTACCCTCAGCCTGCTCTGCAGCTCCCCCTTACCCATGCAGATCATATGATTATATTTCATATCATCACGGATAAATTCCAGCTTAAGAGCTGAGACCTCTGAGAATTCTTCTTCATATACTCTGATAGGCTTTCCCTCAGCGTATACAAGTATTTTTTTCTGATCTGCAGACTTTTCTGCATGGATATATAACCTTGCTCCAACAGACTCACACATAGCGCTGAGACCCGTCAGAGCGTCCGTATATAAGTTGAATTGATACCTGTTCACAGTAATCCCGGAGTTGTATTCCGGTACCTGAAAAAAGCCCCCAAGGACGTCAGAAAGCACTGTTTCCAGTGCTCTGTTTAAGTCCATATTCTGAATGATTAAATAATCATTACCTTTTGGCGGAGTCAGAACCCACATCCTCAGAAGCCCTCTCCATGAAAATGCTTTCTTCTCCGGAGTTTCTCCAGTCACCGCATCCAGGTATTCAACAAAACCGCCTGCATCTGTACCGAGGATGCACAGACCGTATGCATCTCCTATAGATGTCTTAATTTCTATATCGTTATCAGAAGAACCATCACCACATTCAATATCTGCTGATACAAGTGCCGGTCCGATTTCCTTAAATTCCCTGTCGAAAAATGTTACTGGTACCACTTTGGCTCACTCCTTCCATACAGCATCTGTATTTCAACAGTGTATCCACGTGAGTAATTTACATTAAATTTCCCTGGCGGAATCGGTACCATAATGTCTGTCTCACGATCATTGTAGCAATTTATCCTGGTTCCATTCTGTCTCACAAGATAGCAATGGTCTTCAGCCCGCTGGTTCTGCCGAGTATCAATTACCAGATATTCACCTGCAAGTATTTCATGATTGACTTTATACACGTTATCCGCGATCTGTACATTTACAGAATTTGCAGGGCCATAAACAATCATCCGGAAATCCGATTCTGTAAAATGATCAGAATCCAATGTTATTACTTTTGCTTCATTTCCGTAACGGAACGGGTACAGGGTAGGATATTTAGTTACAATACCAGCATCTACCTTCTTCTCTATCTTGAAATTACTCTGCTTCCACCATGTTGCCTCAGGTACATACAGTTTAATCTTCTGATCAATCCATGTAGGCTGAGCACCAGGATCATAAGAGGCCGATGATATAAAGCAGCTGCAAAACCATTCTCCATAGTAGAGCGTACCTGCCTGATTATGTAAAATATCATATTCTGCCATATCATGCAGGCGGTCCATTGCCTTCAATCGTTCTGATCTTGTTCCTCTGAATGTAATTGTAAGCGGAATCCTGTAGGCCTCCTTGCTCCAATAGTCTACAGTTTCACCAATAGTTCCAGAGGTTGTTGATGGATTCCATTCCCTTCCATGCACAGTTCCTTCTGTTACTCTAATCTTTTCTCCCAGGAAGTTAATAGACATCCCCTGAGAGTTAACATATCTGCAATTTACTTTCATACGTATGCCACCCCGAAATCATCCAGCGTGCGCTTAAATTCCTTGTTACCGATTACAAGTGATGTATCTTTGCCGGCAATCGTTTCCAGCAGCTCCACAACTCTATTGTTGGCGCCACTTACTCTTCCAGATTTGTCATCCATAATAAAACCATTAATATCTCTGCTTTGGAGCTTATAGGAATCTTCCGCAATTCCAGTTATTGCATCAATAACCATGTTCCTGTTTTCGGTGATACCATTTGCCCATCCTGCAATAATCTGTGTACCAACCTGATTCTTGAATATTCTTGATGGTGACTTGATACCTAATGCATTTTTTGCTGCAGAAAGTGCACTGGACGCAAGATTTTTCAATGCACCAAAAAGTGCTCCTGCTGCTCCTGTGACACCTGAAACGATTCCACTGATAATATTGCTTCCAACTGATGACCAACTAATGCTTTTAAATGCACTCATTGCAGTTGTTCCAATACTTCTTAATGCATTCGGAATAGCTGATGCAAGGCCGGAAATACCACTCTTAATAAAGTTGATCGCCGCAGTACCTACTGAACTCCAGTTGATACCTTTAAAAAATCTTGCTGCATTCTCTCCAATACTCTTAACAGTCTGCGGCACAGCTGTGAACAATCCCATAACGCCGTTCTTGATCATTGTTATCAGATTTGATCCCAGGCTGATCCAGTTAACAGCTGACCACACATCAATAATTGCTCCGATGATAGCCGGGAAATTAGAAATTAAAGCCGGCACAGCATTTATAACACCCTGCCCGATTGCAACAATAATATTCCAGCCTGCCTGCAACACACTGGGCACATTATCATTGATTATGCCGGCAATATTGCTTACGATAGACGGCACATACTCAATGAGTGCAGGAAGGCCATTCAACAAGCCCTGTGCCAACTGTACGATCATTTCAAGACCTGCATCAATAAACTGTCCAGCGTTCTCTCTGATCGAGCCAGTGAGTGATTCAAGCATAGGCAATACATTCTCCAGAAAAGTTGGAACGCCCTCTGTAAAGCCGGTGATAAGGCCGCCAATAAACTCCTTGCCAGAGCTGATAAACTGCGGGATCTGTGGCGCAATATTGCTTTTCACACCATCAACAATCGTATTAATAATGTTAAGCCCTTCACTTGCAAGTACTGGCAAGTTTGATGAGATAGCAGACGCAATAGACTTAACAACATTAAAACCTGTTGAAACAAGGTTCGGTATGTTCTGCAGGATCCCTGTTACAATGTGCTGTACAATGCTGGAAGCTCCGCTGATCAATGAAGGCATTGCATTGCCTATTCCTGTAACAAGATTACTTATAAACTCACCGCCCTTAGAAATAATAGCCGGTGCATTCTTTGCAATACCATCAACAAATCCATTCACGATAGCAACAGCATTGTTAACCATCGTGTTAAATCCATCCCCGGAAAAATAACTTCCAATTGCAGTTAAAATGCCAGGAATCGTGCTTTTTACACTCTCTAATGCTGCACTGGCATGTTTTTTTATCTCAGGTACAGCTGTGGAAAAGAGTGTTTTAAGTGCCTCAGGAATAGATGCTGCTATTCTCCCTATCATCGGGACAAAGTTTCCAAAAAAGAAATTACTTGCAGTCTGCACCAGAGCACTCATCTGTGGTTTGACATCCATCTCTTCTGCAGACAGTGATGCAAGAAGGTTTGTTGCAGCTGCCTTCATGGATGCAAATGAGCCAGTGAACGTTTTGTCAGCCTCCTTAGCAGCATTTCCTGTAACGCCTAATTCGTCCTGAATCAAATGGATCGCCTCATATACATCACCCAGATTATCAATGTTATATTTCTTTCCGGATATTTTTTCTGCATCGGCAAGAAGTCTTTCCATCTCTTTTTTTGTTCCGCCGTATCCAAGCTTGAGGTTATCCAGCATCGTATAATTCTGTTTACTGAAGCCCTGGTATGCCACGGTAAGTGATTGCATATCAGTTCCAAATTTACTGCTGTTATCTGCAATATCAGTAATTGCCATGTTTGCAGACTCTGCAGCCTTTTTCACATCTCCGCCGAACGCATTTTTCAAGGCAGCTCCAAATGATGTTGCATTTTCTGCATACTCATTCGCAGAAAATCCCACCTTATAAGCCGTCTGCGCGTATGATTTCATAGTATCTTCAGCGCCTGCATAAAGCGTATCAAGTCCGCCAAATGACTGCTGAATAGCTCCACCAGCGCTAAGCGACGCCTTTATAGCGGCTCCTATTCCGGCAGCCGCAAGCGCGGCCTTCAGCTTTCCAGCAAGATTACTTGCGATAGATTCACCTGCTGCCGTTCCTGCTGATGTAGCCTCTGGAGCAAGCACAGACTTAATCGATCCTGAAATTCCTTTAGCAGATGGAACGATCTGCACATATGCTTTTGCTAATTCTGTTCCTGCCATATCTTATCCCTCTTCCCACTCTCGCTCAAAATCTTCCGGAGAATCATAAATCTTATTTCTTTTATTTGTTCTCTCTTCACTCTGTTCTCCAAGCAACAGGGAGGAAAGTTTTTTCGGGCCTTCTCCTTCACCGTTCCAGAACACATATGACAGTTTGTCGAATATCATTGATAATATCAACGATTCTGTTTTCACATCATATCCGTCCATTTTCTCCCTGATACGGCTATTGCTTCTTAAACCTGTTGCAAGTGTCGCATATAACAAAACAGGCAGAGTGTCACAGCTTAAAATGCCGTAGACCTCTGCCATATCACATATCAATTCATCTTCCCCGACAGCAATCATTCTGGCGAGAGTGATCAGTTTTTTACCGGATTAACCGATCTGATAATTTCTGTCACTTCTGACTCAAAATCCTCTGCTGTACAATATCCATCATTCAGTTTCCGGATGTGTTCCTCAAGAGCACTAACCTGATCAGAGCCCAGAATAAGATCATAAGCATCCAGTGCATGACAGATCTGCTGCTGATCAGTCAGCCCAGCTTCAAACATTTTCCCGATTTTTCTTACGGTTCTAATGTCACTGATTGCTCTTACATCAACAGAAAACTCAAAACCGCTCTCTGTGACTCCAGTAACTACATTGCATGCTGCATCACTCATAATCATTCACCCTTCCTGCTGAAATAGGTTGCATGCGTATCAGGCAACCCATTCTTGTTTTTTACCAGCTCACTAGGCATAGCTGAAATTTCCACGCCATATCCGATCGGGTCACCGTCTTTATGTGTGATATCCTCAGTAAGCTTAGGTTTTCCATCCGGAATAACTGTTCTTGCCTTTCTTCCATCTTTCAGACGTTCGTCAATTACGAATACCCTAGGTTCTACCTCAGCATTATTTGCATGTATCTCTTTCAGTGATCCATCCTCATAAGTATCAACGTTTTCATCTCCATAAACCATCTTACACACATCAGGGTTCAAATACTCCATGTATTTCATCTTGAAGGTATCTGGTTTACTTGTTTCTCCCTCGAAGATAGTCTGGCCACCCCAGCCTTTCACGCTAGAAGAATCACCGCTGTTACCATTAGCATAACCATCCTCTGAAATATAACCAAGAGTAACATATGCCTGGTCCAGCTCCTCATCTACTGTTTTTGGAAGAGCTGTTCCGATCGGCGCCATTCTGATAGCACCTGATATGCCAGGCTTTGAGGCAGTTACATTTTTTGTATCGCTCATAATATCCTCCTAATAATGTCTTATATTGAAAACAGCCTGATATCTTTCAGCCTTTATACTTGTATCAGGGAAATGATAATCCGAATTGAGATCACATTTTGTCACCTGATCATGCTCTGTCAGACTTTCCATAGCTGTTTTCACTTTTTCATTTAGTAATGCAGCGTCCATCAATAGCGGACCATATGACTGAATCGTAATTGTGGCCGAAAATATGAAATCCTCTTTACCACCACCCGTTTTTTCAACCAGGACATACTCATTCAGATTCGTATCTTTTTTTACTTTTACCGGCACTGTCAGTTTTTGATCAAGATGCCTTTTTACAATCTCTTCAATGATCATCGTCCTAACGCTTTCAATATTGTGTTGTTTTTTGCATTATCTCTTTTGGCGGCTGCATTATCTGCATACACCATCGCATTTACACGATTTTTTCCTGTGTGAGTATCCATAGCATATCCGGATCCGCATCTCTGCTGAATTCCAGAAGCTAATTCTTTACACAGAGCCATCATCTCACCTGATTTAAGAAGGTTTCTTACGCCTTCCCTGTTAAGTTCGATTCTAAAATCACTCATATGATTCCACCCGCACTTTCATATTCCATGGACCTGGAATCAGATTATCAATGCCCTTAATTGGTTTCCCGATAATACGGAAAACTTCTCCGAAAAACTCTACTTTTTCTCCTGCAGTCCATATATGTGTATCCTCTTTTGGTATTCCAAGTATATACACCGCCTTTTTCCCGTACAGATTCAGAGCCTCAATAATCTCCTGCTCTGTAGGTTGCCCCACAAGAACATTTTCAACTTCACATCTTGTCTCTTCATACAGATCTTCATCCAGGGCATTAACACCCGTTTTTCTCTGCTCATACAGAATTACTGTGATTCCTCTCATGCCATATCCTCCAGAGGGCTTCTGGCACCGATTCTTTCATTGGCACCAAGCAGCTTCTTATCTACCTTTGTCAGATACAGCTCGCCTACAGATCCACCAGAAATGGTCCATGACTGTGCATATCCAAGTCCGGACATACTTCCCTGAGTCGCTCCTGCAGGTATTCCAACATCAGAGTTGATGGATCTGAGTACCATGTTGCATGATACGACACGCTTTGCTTCAAAGTCTGCCTTCTCATTCACTGCATCAATAAGCACTGCTGCATCATCCAGCAATGCCCTGTACATAATATGTTCAGACTCAGGAATATGGTTTCTGCTCCTTGCCTGCAGATCTTCAATTGTAGCGTATGCCATACTCATCACCCTTTTCTGTTTCTAGTAGTAGTTCTACCGGTTGTTTTCCCAGATGTTGATCTTTTGGGAGCGGTCTTCTTTGGCTGATCCTTCGGAACTGTCTTTTCTTCTGGTTCAGCTGTCGGATCCGTTTCTTTATACGGGATAAAAATAGTTGAGTCCAGTTCTACACCAGACTCAACTACAACACCTGTATTTTTGTATAGATACTTCATAGCTGCCTTTACTGTTTCAGCAGTTTAGCGAACGCATCATTAGCCAGGATTCCAAGGCCATAAACGATCTCTAATCTAAGAGCAATCTGGTTCATTCTCTGCAGATCTCCCAGTCCATCAGGATCACCATACTCAATCATATGTGCCATAATAGATCTCTGAACGCCCCATCTGATTGCATCCCACTGTCCAATGATACCAATAATATCACCTGCTACAGCCAGCTCATTCTTACCGGAAACAGTATCTGATACTGCCGCACTCATTCCCATGAACTCTGTCATATTCTGGCCAAAGCCAATTCCTGGGAACAGTTTGTCACCATTTACATTTTTCTGTGTTGCCAGTCCAAAAGAAAGTACTGGATCCATCGCAATTCCAGACGGTGTATATCCTGCACCAATAACGGCACCAGCTCCTGCTTCTACAAGATTGTCATATTTTCCACCTGCAAGCGTTGCAGAAAGTGTTGAATCAGCCAGACCATTCGGCACAAGGCTGGAAACAGTTCCTGTAAGCGGATTGATCTTATGAAATCCCACCAGGTCAAGTGCTCTACCCAGCGCAATACCTCCATTCTCTCCCATATCTTTCAGAACTCCAATCTGTGCATCCTCATCAGCCCACTTTACTTCCTGGGAGAAACGCATTGTTACCTGCAGTTTAAGAGGTGTAATTGTTTTTGGTGCATAGGTTGTTGGTGTTGGAGACTTCTGTGCCCCCTCCCCTACCAGCTCTGCTTTTGGTGCTCCAGTAAGCACCCATGTTGTTTCCTTCCCGAATTTCTGCGGCTCAGCTGCGGAAAGTCTTGCGATTGTAGAACCTGTCTGTGCTTTTTTGAAAATTACTGCAGAAATATTGTTCGGTAATTCAAAGCTAGATGTTAATAATCCTGCCATTTGTTAATTTCTCCTTATCCAAATAAATTGCGTGCAAGCTCTCTGTAGTCATCATCACTACTTGAACCAGCTCCGCCTGATCCGTTGTTACTTGTTCCACCTTTTCTTGTTCCAGGATAACCGTTTGGTTTCGCAAATTTCATAATTGCTTCTGCCTGCTTTTTGCAGTCTTCCTCGGTGTCACAGGTAAGAAGTTCAACCGGTACTTTGGTTTCAGCTGCAACCTTTTCCCTAACTGTTTTAACCTCATTATCCTTAGTAAGCTTATCAATCTGCGCCTGAAGTGCATCAGCTCTCTCAGTGGCCTTCTGGAGCTCTGTTTTACCCTCATTCTGCTGCTGATCATACTTACCAGCCTTTTCCTTCAGAGTATCGTAATCAGCATATTTTGCTTTTTCCTCGTTAACTCTTTTAGAAATCATTGCGTTTACCTGTTCCTGTGTAAATGTTGTTTCTCCGCTTCCGGATCCTGCTGCTCCTGCAGCTCCGCCATTATTATCTGCCATGGCTATGCCCTCCTTATGAGTAAAAATCCTCGTTTAAGGCACGAGTTACCAATAAAAAAGCGGCTCTAACAATAGAGTCGCTTTTAATAACTGTTTATTGACTTAATACCTTATCTTCAAATTCTTTTGGTAGTCTTAAATTATACCTTTCAACATAATGATATAAACTAGTGCTCCAGCTAAATTCACCATCCGTCATACCGCCCATCTCAACAGGAAGTGTTTCATTTGTAAAAAAATCAACGGATTTCCCCAAACTGATATATGTCTTTTTTCCTGACTTTAAATATTTTATTATCTTCTCTTTTCCCTCATATGGCTCCTTTTCAAAATATTCTTTCATTGACGGAAATCCAATGTTTGGAGGTGCATACTCCGCAAACGCATTTAAGGAAATAGACATAATAATCACCTCTTTTATGGTTCATAATTTTTCCAGTATCCAGTCTGATTAAAAGAATAATCAACCTTACCGTCATTATACCATAAGTCAGCTAGCCATTCATAGTCAGTAATGAACAATTCTCCATTATCACCAACATGAAGTGTTTCAGTTGGCGCTAATACATTTCTTCCAAGTATTTCCGCTAATTCTTTAGCAAATCCATTTTTTTCATTGCCCATTCCGCAAGATAAAAGCCGTATATCTCCTCCTTTATATGTTGGTTCTTCTCTTATTATATCTGCATACTCTCTTGCACTAAAATAAACATTTTGTCCATTTGTTGACTCATATACCACTTTCCCCTGTTCTGGCGCACCATGAATTGCAAAGTCCTCATAACCATCTATTGGTTTTGCTTTTTTTACACGTTCTAATGCATCATCATTAGGATTCATATGATAAACTGACAGTGTCTTTAGTTCTTTTTTGGCAATCTCAACGTTTAAAGACGCTGATTTCTTTGCAGCCAATTCTCTTCGCAGGATTCTCATGTCAGTATTATCACGACCTTTAGAAGCCCACGTTTGTCTACCATTTGCATTTAGAAAATAATCAAAATTTCCCCAGTATTTCTCCTCATCCGGATCAACAATATCCATTATTTTCTGCTGCATCTTCTCCGGATCATATCCCTCAACCTTCAGATCTCCTTTGAAATCAACGACATACTGGCAATCACAATGTGGATGTATATGATCAGCATGCTTGCCTCTTATGGTATTCTTTCCTGCTTTCTGCCATCCAATTGCCGAAAGCATCAGACAATATGGGCAGGTGTCACCGTGCGCAACCCACGCAAAATAGGCTCCATCCCTTTTGGCATTCTTCAGCATTGTGTCCGCTCCGGTTTGCTTTACCAGACGGCCAACTGTAGCATTAACCTTATTCAGAGACTCTTTCATGGTTCCATATACAGCTTTGGCCACCTCACCAAATTCCGGAGTATCTGCCATCTCTGCAGGTGGAATTGTTACTCCCTGGGCCTCAGCAATTTTCTCATACATATCACAAGCAAGAGCTCCAATTGCCTCACCATACTGAGTAGAAAGAGCAAATGCATACTCAAGCAGCGCCTGATCATCACCGAATCCATTCTTCTGGATCCATTTCTGCATCTGATCTGCTGCCTGCTTACTGATCGCTGACATCTTCCGGATATACTCAGTCCATGCCTTTGTTGATATCATCATCTGTAAATTCCTCTTTCAGAATCTTACTTCCTCTTGCTCTTGCTTCCTGGCTCCTGATTCGGCGGATATCTGCCTGATCAAAACCAATCATCTCAAGAAAAACATCTGTTTCAGCAAATCCTTCTCTTGCTCCGGCAATTTTGATTGCTGCATCTGCAGTTGATGCTACAGAAGGCATAGACGGATTCTTGAAATGTGCAATGATTTCTTTTGCGTTATCATCCAGTTTATCCGGAGTTGTATCCAGCTCAATTGCCAGAGCCATCTGGCCAATGGTATAAAGTGCATCAGCATTTCCCACGTTCAGTTCTTCTGCCATACGCACAAGGCTCTGGCTCTGCGCCAGAATAGCATCACTGCTGGTAGGGTTTGCATCATTTACCACACCAACATCTGTTACTGTTAGACCTGTTGCAGCGGAAAACTGTGTGGAAAGAATACGCAGCATCTCAACATGTGGGGAGATGCTGCCCTGAGGAAGCTGACCAAATGTAGGTTTCTCTCCCGTCTCGGAATTAACAGTGGAATACAGAATGGATCCGATATATGTTTTAAATCGCTGGTCAATCAATGTGTCATACTGCTCATCTGATACCCCGAGAAGGTACTTCTGCGGGCTGGTAGCGAATTCCAGACCAATCGTTGCATTTGCAATGGTTCTTACATAGCCCTGTATCAGCCTTCTGACCGGTTCCTTCAGTCTCGACTGTCCGAATGGCTTATCAGTAGTTGCATCCCACGCCATAGCCACCATCAGAGGTCTTCCAAATTGATGGTTAGTCCCTTCAGCAATCCAGTGCCCTTTAACTTTGTTCAGTTCCCAGATTGTATTCTCCGTATGGAAAATAATATTGTCCGGTGACCAGGTTGTGTCATTCTCAGTAAGTCGGCAATCATCGAAAACAAATCCACACTCAATTCTTCCTGATTCAGCGTCCCATTTTGCTGCTGCGCAATGTGGCCCATAAAAGCGTATTCTTGCATCATTCTTTTTCCCTGATACTGCTGCATATACACCGCCATATTTCAGTTCTTCTCTGCAGGCTTTTTTGTATTCTGTGATAAGATGATTCCTTCGCATGATGGCATTCATGGTATCTGCATTATTGCCATTGCTACCAACAAAACCATCAAACATAGATCTTGCAGCAAGTACATCTACGGTCTTAGCACCCCATGCACAACCGATCTGTAGCTTTCCTAGTGTTGGCGGAAGTGCAATTCCAAGATTCACCTCATTCAGTGTTATTTTTCCGTTGTAGTATCGTTTTTTTATCCGATTGTTTGACCTGTGATTATTGTAAATATACAAAAGGTCTGTCAGACGTTTTCTATCCTCGTCCGGCAAACCTTCAACAAAATTGAAATTCAGTTCCATTATCCAACCCTCATCTTCCTGTTCGGATCTCGTTTACTTGTTCTACATCCCCACAATGCCAGAGATGCTGCATGTATCGGATCAGCGTTATCACCGCCAAATCCCCATCCTCCGGATATTGGACGTTTCCCGGAAGTAACAGCACTGTCACTCAGCGCTTCCTGATATTTGTACCAGGTAACCGTTTGCTCTCCAATCTCGTTTACCAGCTGACTGGCAGCTGCTACAACATCCTTTCCGGAAGGCTTTATGATGGAATTTTTCATAATCCATGTTCCGGAGATCTTCTCAATCAGGAATTCAACTCCGTTCCTTCCGTCAATCACTACACATGAAGCCGTCTTATACCTTGCATTCAGCCAGTCCGCAAGCCACTGTGTTCCTCTGGAGGTATCTCGAATTTCAATCAAAGAAATTCTTGCCGGTTGATCAACCGGACACACAGCTCCACAAAGGGTAACCTGTGATCCATCCGCAGAAAACTTTACTCCGTATGCTGTTTTCCCCTCTGGCTTTAAGCCTTCTGAAGAACATTCCATCCATTTATCCCTGTTGATTGCAAAATCAACATAATCCTCGTCACTGGACCACCATCCAAGACGCTCCCTGCAGAAGCCGTCCTTTGACATCGATTCGAATTCATTCAGGACCGTTGTTTCTGCGATTCGGTATCCAAATGCAGGATTTGTCTCAGCAACAAGATCTATCACTGTATCAGCTGTTAGATTGATATCATCCAGCTTTTCAGCGACAACAGCCCATTCCAGCCACCAGTTTCCTTTGGAAGCTCCCTGATGTGCTTTCTTATGCATTCTCCTGAACACGGTTCCATTTCCGACTGGCGGTGGTGGTGTTCCAATCATAATGATCTGAGGAAGACTGCTTTCATCCGAAGCGTCAGCTGCAGCTGCTACTACAGGCAGCATTGCTTCCTGCTGTTCATCCGTCAGCTCCTGCGCCTCGTCGATGATAATTACAGAATATGTTCCGCCTCGTGCTCCGGAGTTTGTCCTGGTCGCAAATTCAATGCAACCACCTTTCTGTATTACTCCATCAGAATCTATCCAATCTTTGAAATAGATGCCCTCATATCCTCTGGATCTGCTGATCTCTTTAACTGATTCAGCAAATTGTGGATATCTCTCAGGATTATCATAGATCTCCAGTAAGGCTCGGAACATCTTCCTGGTAGTTGCACCATTGTGGGCAGAATATAAAACATCCTTGTGCTCAAAATCTGCAGCATATGCAGCATAGAATCTTGCTCCATGGCTTTTTCCATTCTGTCTTGGTTTGCATAGGCTTATAGTTGTTGCAGCCGGAGAACCATCTTCATTCTTTGCTGCCATGATGACTAGCTCATATCTTTGAGATCCGAAAAATGTTACATTGCACTCTTCCTCAAACATATCTGCAACCAGTTCACCGTTTGAATAGCTGTACTGGCCAACTGTCGAAAAAGTAGGCGTCTGGCGTCCAAATCTTTTACTAGCCATTTATCACTCTCAGCTGATCTCTCTTTGAAGGAGGCTTCTTGGCCGCCTTTCTCTTCTCACGCTTTGCTTTTTCCTGGGCTTTAATGTCATCCAGCTCTGCAGTTACCTCTCTTAGCTGCTTGGATAATGCTGCAATGTCCCTGCCTGATTCGCTGCCCTCTATAGTCGCTGCAATCTTATCTCTCAGAGCTACCAGCATCTTTTTTCTGTTGCCGGTCTTAACTGCTTCGACCAGATAATTTTGTTCATCTTTTTCATCGTTTTTTTCACAAAAATCATCATTTTTTTCAACGTCCATGATAGCTCCTTTCTAAAATTCAGTTTCTATAGCTTATTGTCAGACTTCTCAGATGCAAAACAGCCATTTTCATTCACTTTTTGCCTGTGGAAAAAATTTCTTCTGCAAAAATTGGCGCTGGACGGCATAGGGGCGCCTCTGGGAGCCGGCGGGGTACCTCCCCCACCCTAAGCCCGAATTTTCACCAATCCCCATCCTTTACGAATGGTTTCCTGCCAGAGTTGCTGCTATTTTTTAAATCTTTTTCAGTCTTGTTTGATTTCGCAGCATTGCATGCATAGTGTGCAGGCTGTAGGTTGTTCCAGTCTGCAGCTGCAGCCTCTGGTGATGAATATCCAAACTGCTTCCAGCGACTCACCGGTTTTATCTCATCAATCACGAACGAAAGAGGATGGTTGCTGTCGCTGGGTTCATCGTAATGTATAGGACCAAGTCTTCCCTTGCATATCCCGCAAGGTAACCCCATGGCCTTCATCCTCGCCCTGTGTTTTCGTCTGCGGTTCCCGTTTGCAGACCGTGGGTTATTCGCCATCTGATCACCATCCCCAGCATAAAAAAAGGACCAGCTGCTTTCTGCAGTTGATCCTTAACGTAAAAAAGGAACCTGTTACAAGGTTCCTCACATACTTTTCTTGATATCATTTTATTGATTTTGCTATGACATGTCAAGTAATTCACCAGGTATGGAAGGCAGAGCATCTATAGCGTCCATGATCTTCCGTTCTGCATGGCGCCTGCTCCATGTGTTGATCATTGCTATGAAGCCAACATCCATGCCAACAATGAAACGCAATCTCAGGATTCCTTCCTTCTCTTCTCCGGTGTTCCGGATCCATTTGATAATGGCTTCCTTTACTGCCCTGGTGTTACTTCTGGCCTTCTCAACTGCTGCCTCCAGTTCTCTCTGCTCTGCCAGATAATCTTCCTGCATCTTAGGATCCGATCCACCACCACCTATCCTGTCATATGCAATGCCGCTTACAGTAGATCGCGCAAGCATGAACTCCAGAACTTTATCCTCAGCCCTTTTTTCTGTATACCTGCAGCGGAAGTAACTCATCAGAGCCTCTCTCTTTTCTTCTCGTTCATAGTGTTTTGCTGCTTGCTTCTCTGTCTTTGTTAACATCCCCATCCACTCCACCTTCTTTCTGACTATCTAGTTACCACCAAATAAATGACATACCCAACTGCTACGGCCGTCCCAATGCTCATGATTATTAATTCCCTGATTGCATCGTCTATGTGATCATCGATCCAATATTTCACATTGATCACATTGTCTGCTAATATCAAGTAGAATCCAATTAGAATCATTAGCGTGTACCATGCGAACATAACCGGAGCAACCTTGACCACAGTTACCATAATCTTTTTAAGTTTGGGATCAGATTTCAATTCCTTCGCAGCATTGTATATGTATCGCCATAGCCTGTCTTCCATTACATCACCTCGCCGTTATAACCGGTTATTTTAATCATCCTCAAACGGATCGATATATCTCCATGCAATGATGATGTCATCAATTACGTTGTTGTAAACTTCATCTGGATTGTAATGGCGATACTCCCACCATCCTTCTGGCACTACATAGCAGTCCTCTTCCTCATTGTATTCACCGTCTATATCTTCCCAGTTCCATACAGAATCATTCTCAAGGATAGTTCCATCCTCATAAAATGCATGTGTTCTAATCTGGATAGGTTTCGAATTCTTATACAGTTTTCGTGGAAGAAGTTTTCTTTCACAAACTACATCAACCTCTGTTTCTGGTTCTGGTAAATCCTGCGGATTCTTCCGCAGGTCATGCCAGCGATACTTGTTTAACTTCTCATCAATCTTATCTGCATCATTTGCAATCTTTCTCAATGCATCTGCCATTATTCCGATGTTGTAAAGATATTTACCGTGATCTTCCTTAATCGCATCATAGATCCAATCAGCTTCGAATCTGATTCTGTCGCCTATTCCTTTCACTTAACAAAATCCTCCTTTTAATCACTCCTCCGGACTCCCCGGCACATTCGTCCAGTAATCCTTCCCCAACATCGCCGGGCCCTTATTCAGAGCCCAGCCTTTAATCGTAACCCACTCCTGCCTCAGATCATCCCACCAGAGATAGGTCTTGTTCTCTTCAAATACATCCTCTTTCGACATCTGCCGGACATCCATCTGGCATTCCAGCAGACGCTCTATAGCATCCGCTACCTGGCAGAAGAAGCTGTCCCTATCTTCTGCATATCTGAGCCACTTCAGGTGGCACATCAGCAGCTCCCTGTCATTCTTCCTCATCATCCTGATACCTTTCCCGTTCCTCATCCAGATCAGCGTTGAGCTTAATGGCAGATACCCCGAGTGCTGCCGAATACAGTGCGAACAAAAACAGTAATATCAATTCCATAAACTATCTTATGCCCCCTCTTTTGAACTTCTCCGCTCTGATCAGCGTCTGCACTGCAGGAAATGCGAATGCAGCATCTGCCTTTTGCTTTTTCTTCATATCCGCAAGCTCCTTCTTGTATCTCTGGAATCTCTCACATTCCATCGAGCATAGCGGATATCTGTCCGGACAATCCTTACAAGGCGCTCCCATAATCATTCCTCCCAACAGTCTGGCATGTCTCTCCTGCATGTATTGCATGGATTCTCACCGCATGGTGTGTGGATGTTTTTGCATCCGGCACAGCTGAACCCATCGTCAAAATTATCGCCATGGCATCCAACCATAAACGCCATGATAAACGTTCCAAATACAGTTCCAAATATAAATCCGGCTATTACGCTTACTACATTCATCCTTCCAACCACCTCACACAAGAATTCCGAGCATATGCAGCTCCCATGCAGATAATCCTATGATCCCGAACACAATGACAACCACAAGAAGGATCAGAAGGAGTGTCAGTACAGGTCTTTCCTCTTCCACCATTCTGTATGTGAGAGGAATGCCGTGCCGGTCAAGACCCATCGGACATACTTTATGTGCTTCCTCTGCCGGAACCCATGCGCCTTCCAGAAATGCTTCCACTGTTTTTTTCTTAATCATATTTCTGACCTCCTATGATGCTTTCTTCTTTTTCTCGACATTCGAATATATTCTGTGAATCGTTGACTTGCTTTCCGTGTATCCCTGGGAGTGAAGGATATCTGTAATTGCCTCCCAGCTGATCGGAGCTCCTGTTTTCGGATTGATTTCTTTCCGGAGCTCAACGATCTTATCTGACAGAATCTCAATATGGCTTTTTCCTTCCTCAGGCACATCTGCTGCCACCATGAGTCTTTCCTTCTCCTGCAGCTCCGTCTGAGCCTTCAGCTCTCTGAGTTCTTTCTCCAGATCTGCTCTTAATGCAGCTTCCCGGCTGTATCTATCCCAGTTTTCTGTTGCACGTGTCTGCTCTGCTTCAAGAGCATCTTCTGCCTCTCTCAGCTGCTGCTCTGTGATCCTCAGATATGTATCTTTCTCCATCAGAGCTTTCTCTGCTGCTTCTTTCGCTTTGATATCATCATCCGTTGAGAACCATGCCCCATAGAATCCGGCAATATAAATTCCTTTTGCGAAGATCTGCAGCGTATCATCATCGGACGGAAGCCCGCACTCCGCAAGAAGAGTACGCGTCTCACGCTTACCATGGTCATCCCACGCCTTCACTCCAGTGTTATCCGGAGCCTTTACAAGAGCATGTACCACGGCCTCGGTGTAGAGCCAGTTGTAAGCCATCAGCCACCTGTGATTCATCAACACGATTAAGATGACAGTGCAAATCGTCCAAAATAATGCTGCACCAATTCCTTTTGGATTCTTGGTATCAATCGTGTTGATCAGGATCGCGATGTCCAGACAGAGAAGAAATCTCGTCTGCCTTGCCAGATACCTTGATATGATATCCATAGGGTTGAATGCCAGGAAAATCATTACTGTCATAGCCATCTCAAGCGAACTGTCCATCAATCCCAAGCGTCCACTTGCGATCTGCACGGTCACTCCTACTATCCAACCGACCGGAAATATGGTCCGGATGTACCTAATGGGGTCTGAAGGCCTTGCATTTCTTGCCGCTTTCGACATCCAAGAGCATCCTGAGACGGCATTTGAGATGGTCTGGGATACTGTCTGTCTCACTTCTTCCGCCCTCTGTCTCATCTCGTGAGACGCCACTTCGGACAGCTGATCATCTATATCCTCACGTCCATCTTTGTCTTTTGATATCCATCCTGACACATTGTTGAATATAGGCATCTCATCACCTCCACATCATCTACAGGTATATAATGAGACGCTGTAATCACTGTCAACCATTCCTTTGATATCCATGATCTTCGAAACGTCCCACCAGCTGAAGCATTTACGATATCCTTTAGGAGTCTCAAACAGACCAAAATCTCTATACTTCTCTTTGAGGATGAAATGCTTCTGTTCAAGGCTTCTTGAACCTTCACCGCCACATCTCACCTTCAGTTCCTCACCGATCTCCATCAGTTCAGGACCGACATTGTATATGATTGGCGGATAATACATCCTCTCAGCAGTTTTTTCCTTGTTTGCCATATCTTTCCTCCAGTTTCCTTTGCATTATCATCTTGTACTTATTTCCCTTTTCAAAACTTACCTTGCTCCCGTTCATTGCCATCCAGATCTTTATCCAGCTGTCCTGGTAAGCCACCGGCGTTCCATCCGATGTCCGGAACTCATTGCCGACCATCTCAGGCAGATTCCGCTTCACCGTGTCACAGATCCACCCATCATCAATATGGATCCGAATCACATGCTTTCTCTTTACCCTTGCAAGAGCATCTGCAATCGCGATCAGACCAGCTCCATGGTCCGTCTCAGAGCATATCCCAGAGCGTCTCAGCGTCTTATCCGGATATTCCATCCTGTAAGACCATGCAGATCTTCCTGATTTCATGACTGCTGCATGCACGAATATATCCAGGTGCTTAAATTTTTCAGCACCTATCCTCTCCTGCGCATATTTGAGATACGCACGTCCTGTAAAAGGATTAATTCCGGATATGATCGAATCCTTTACAATCGAGTATCCCTTTTTGCGTTCCGGGACTTCGGATAGAAGATCCTTGTCTCCTTTTATCTTTCTGGACTTCACATCCGGCTTAATCAGGTTCCTGCTTCTGGTAGGCCATCTCTCATAGCAGTCTTTACCAAGATAATCTGCAAGGCTTCTGAACTTGCCATCCTGATACAGGAGCTTGTAATTCACATTTCCGTGCAGCCAGAGATTATTGATCAGCTTATCAATGCCCTCCATCCTGTTAACGATCATGTGGAAATGCAGTCCCCCTTTTGAGCCTCTTTCCAGAACCCCAATGTACTTCAGATCCATGCCTTTGCTCTTGTACTCTTTCCGGAGCTTCCTCAGGAACTTCTTAACCAGCTCCTTTGCGCTCTCCAGTTCATCCGGTCTGAGATCTCTGTACCATGTCAGTGTTATGAAATAATCATCCTCATGGAAATTAGCAATGATCAGATGCCTTATCCTTTTCTGCCTCTCTCTGACATTGATCGCCTTCATGCATTCCGGAGTCTCTTTCTGCTTTGGCTGTCTCTGGCCATCCCGTCTCACGGAAGACGTAATCTCAGTCTCTATATAGTCAACCTTTCCGGTAATGACATTTTTGAATTGATACTCTGTCTTCTTCATGTGAACGGTCCTACTCTTAATTGCTTAATCGAGCTGTAAGACGGCATTCCACCGCCATTTTTCAGAATTTATATTTTTCTGTTTTACAGCTCTTTTTTCCGCCGGATCTGCTCCAGCGCAGCTGCTTCTCTTTCATCTTCCAGCTTTCCAAGATGGTTGATGAGCGGTCCGAACGCTGATGGGACGCCTCCCTGCACTTTGATCTCAAATCCATCTATCTGATCAAGCTGCATTCTGTACGTTCTTTCCTCCCCATTCCTTCCATCGTGGTTCCTTCTGGTGAATCTCTTTGGAATCTGCGGGTTATATTCTTTTGGCAAGGTGCTTCACTCCTTTCGGGAACGATTTATTTATAATAAGAACAAATGCCTTTTCATTCGCAGCGTTTCCAGGTAGTCAGGAACGCCTTCGCCATCTCTTCAGCATTGTCCTCATTTACATCCGGCATTTCCGGAAATCTTCTGATAAACCTCTTAGATCCGTCTGTCTCAAGTGTCATCCCACTATCGTCCACGGTTAAGATGCCGCTTTCTGTCTCAAATCTCATATGATCAACTCCATTTCCAGCTGATCCATCTCAGGATCAACTGTCCAGTCAAACTGTGACATCTGTCTTATCTCGATAATCTTTCTGTACCTGCTGCAGTGAGTATCGAAAAACTTTGCTCTTGCCTCTTCAGCTGTATTAGCTTTGATGACATTGGCATAAGCCTGATGGATGGAAGGGATCGTGCTGACCACAAGATATTCATTCTGCCTTTTTCTCATCGCCTGCTGCCATTGAGGCTCCACAGTTCGGGCAATGCTTCCACTGTGGTTTTCTCATGCAGGTATCTACGTTGTTGAAGCTGTCCTTGCAATTGGAGCACATCCATGGTCTGGACGGCTCATCGATACGGATCCACTTTCCTGCTGGGCGTTGATTTCTGATTTTTTTGGAAATATTATGAATCTCCTCTTTCATGCCCTCAATATATGCTTCTTTTTCAGCCAGAGCATCTCTCAGTTCGCCCATTGTCTTACGGATATCATCCGGTGACATGTTCAGCATCTCATATCCATGAAGCGCCTCAACCAGCTCCGCCTTCTTGTGGTCTGACACCAGCATCCTGTTCCCGTTTATCCTTGTCAGTTTCTGCATTATCATTCTCCTTTTCTCCGTAATTACATTTTTCAAGCCTGCAGTGGCATTTAAGCCCGGTACCCATCCGTCTCCATCCAAGGTTCTGGCAGATATGGCAGGGCTTCTGCATTGCATTGCAGATATCATCCAAAGTTGTGTACCACCATGTATTCATTCACTCACCTACCATTGCACCATCAGAAGATCTTTCTCCAGCTGGTCGTAATCATATTCACGCTGATGGAAGTTATGGAACCGGTTATTAGCGCTCAGATCTGCCTGCTTTCCAGCATTCCCGCTGTCTCCAGTGTTTCCTTTCCTGGTCTCTTCCTCAACCAGTTTCAGGAAATACGAGAATGGTTTTTTAATCATATCTCCAGTTCCTGAAGACACTTCCCTTCTCCTGTATGCGGAGGACGCTCTTGATATCAGCTGAACCTTGGTCTCGTCTGTTGGTTCTTTCTCTGCTGCCCGCTGAATGGTCTCGATCACGGCCAGAGAGCTGTAGGATTTGTCAGCTCCTACCGATTTCGGGACATTGATCATCACCCATGAGTAATGCAGCTCCATATCTGCTTTATCATCCTCATCCTGCTGCTTATCGCAAGAAGGAGATGAAGAGGAAGATAAAGTATTATTAATTCCAGTATTATTTTTTCTAGTATTATTTATGGGGTACAGGTTACCGTTATGCGGATGTCCGCTATACGGATATCCGTATAGCGGTGAAGGGTCCTCCGGTTCACCGCTATGATCAGGAGCTTTATCCGGCTTATCCTTCTTTTCTTCCTTCTTCTCTTCTGCCTTCTCAGGATCCTCTTCAGCTGGTTCCGGTTCATCCAGAACCTCATACTCATAATAGAAATGCCCCTTCTCGTTCTGGAAGCGGTACTGCTTAATGTATCCTTCTTTGATCAGAAGTGCCCAGGCTCTGTTGAATCGGTCCCTTCCCACCCCGTTTTCTTTAGCCACCTGCTCTATGTATTTCTTGTACAACTTAAATTCAGGTATATTCGCTTTGCTGTACATCTTCACATAGAGCCAGAGGGAAACAGGGTCAAGGGAATCAATCGCCCCATTGCTGATCTGGGAGAATCTGCTCCTTCTTGACCTTATTCTTCCTTCCATGATATAATTACCTCGCATTATCATTAGGTCAGAAAGCAGGCTGTTAATCCGCCTGTTTCCTGACCGCTTTTTTATGTCTCTTCTACTGTCACATCATCACTCTTCGGATCGCAGAAATAAACCTGATCAGAAAGATAATCCTCCGGATCTACGATAGATCTGTTAATGTCAATGACCATCATCTGCAAAGCAGCTGCGCACACCTCTCCGTCATCCGGCACACAGATCACCTCATGGATAGAACAAGGCAGTACATAGAAGCCATTGCCACCAAAGTGTTCCTCAGACACATTTTTCAATGCTCCGGGATAGAGGATCGATACTGAGCCATATTTCCGGTTCTTAGTAGTTACAACGATCATCTTTCCTCCCGGCACTTCATCTGGTGCAGGAAGCTGTTCAAGCCCCTTCGGACTCATGCTTTCCATTAATTGCGTAATCTCCATCACATCTAATGGGGCAATATCCATCATGTGTCCGATTGCAGCATTCATGATCTTCTCTTCATACATGCCCAACAGATTGATCACATCCTTATCAAATGGAGCGAATCTTGTTTCGCCTTCCTCATCCTGTGTGATGCCACCAGCAACAAACTTCGCGCTTCCGATCTGACGGCAGACAAAACTTTTCGTATAGAATTCATGTCTTCTGCTCACAGGAAGCACGAACATATCGTCTGTAATTGCAGCGATAATATTCTTTTCGTTCTCTTCGTTCATACGTGCTTTTTCTCCTTTTCTCACCGCCTCCCGGAGCGATTGCGGAACCATAACCGGAAGGCGGCATATTAAGTTAATTTCCCCTCTCACGGGAAGTCAGCCGTGTTGGATTTGCACCAACGACACGAGCGAGTCCTGTCGGATCTGCTCCGCTCTGGCTACTGAGCTAACGGCCAATGTGAATCAGTCAGCTGTCAGGATCTCCAACAGGTGCTGGTCATCTTCCACCTCAAAAAGTGAGCATTGGCATTTGTTGTTGTCACATTTTCTGTTTAACGGACATTTTTCTACAATTTTGATCACTTCATCACCTTCAATGTGCAGCTCCGATCCACAGCAGCTTGTCCTTGCTTCACACATATCCTTAACGATCTTTACCAGCTTCTTCTCTGCGTCTGTCATAATTCCCTCCTTAGTTTTATTGTGATAGCGAAAATCCATGTATCTCGCATAGGCACCAGTTGGAAAGGAGAACCTAAACCCGTAAAACCACAAACCAGGTGCTCTGGTGCCCATGCAGCATACATGGAGTAACGCTGAACGCCATGCGGAA
>JAKSRN010000030.1 GCA_024403585.1 Lachnospiraceae bacterium
CTGTTACGAACAGGGGCAGTCATACATGGGATGTATGGGCTGTCCCTGTTTTGGTTGTCAGTGGACGGATTATGACATATAATTGTTTCTATGAAAGTGAGGAAAACAGTATGACAGATTTCAGAAATGATTCGGAGAATACCTCCGGAGCAGTTGATATAGAAGAGGACGATACAGACGACTATGAAAAGGTCTGTATGATGTGTCGAAGAACAGAAAGCAAAGCCGGAAAGATGATCCAGCTGATGCAGGGGATGTATGTGTGTCCGGATTGTCTGCAGAGGAGTTTTGATACCATGCAGAACAGTCCGTTTAATTATGCGGATATGATGCAGAATATGCCTCCGAACATGGGAGGTATTGACCTGTCCATGCTGCAGAACAAGCAGGTTCCGCCAAAGCAGAAGATCAAAAAGAAAAAAGAGAAGACCGGTGAGGGGCAGGAGGCAAAGAAGAAACTGACTCTGAAGGATGTTCCTCCTCCACATAAGATCAAAGCCCGTCTGGATGAATATGTGATCGGACAGGAGAAGGCCAAAAAGATCATTGCGGTGGAAGTATACAACCACTATAAGAGAGTTCTTTCTGAGCCGTCTGAGGATGTAGAGATCGAGAAGTCCAATATGCTGATGATCGGACCTACCGGTTCCGGAAAGACCTATCTGGTACAGACTCTGGCAAAGCTTCTGGATGTGCCGCTTGCCATCACGGACGCTACCTCTCTTACAGAGGCTGGCTATATCGGTGACGATATTGAGAGTGTTGTGTCAAAGCTTCTGGCTAACGCTGACAACGATGTGGAACGTGCCGAGCACGGCATTATCTTCATCGACGAGATCGATAAGATCGCTAAAAAGAAGAATACCAACCAGAGAGATGTCAGTGGTGAGGCTGTGCAGCAGGGTATGCTGAAGCTGCTGGAGGGAAGCAAGATTGAGGTTCCTGTTGGTGCCAACAGTAAGAATGCCATGGTACCTTTGACAACCGTGGATACAAAGAATATTCTCTTTATCTGTGGCGGTGCATTCCCGGATCTGGAAGAGATCATCAAGGAGCGCATGAGCCAGAAAGCGTCCATCGGATTCAATGCGGATCTGAAGGACAAATACGCAGAAGAGAAAAACATGCTGATGAATGTGACCGCTCAGGATCTTCGGAGCTTTGGAATGATCCCTGAGTTTCTGGGACGTCTTCCGATCGTTTTCTCCCTGGAGAGTCTCACAGAAGATATGCTGGTGAAGATCCTGCAGGAGCCGAAGAATGCGATCCTGAAGCAGTACAAACGTCTGCTTGAACTGGATGAAGTAAAACTGACCTTTGAGGAAGAGGCCCTTCGTGCCATCGCGAAAAAGGCCCTGGAGAAAGATACAGGAGCCAGAGCCCTGAGAGCGATCATTGAGGAATTCATGCTGGATATCATGTATGAGATCCCGAAGGATGATAACATCGGTGAAGTGATCATCACCGGAGACTATGTAAACCATACAGGTGGTCCGAAGATCCTTCTCAGAGGACAGATGGCTCTTCCGGACTATATGGGATGAACAGGTCAGAAATGAGGTTCTAATGGTTTTCAGTTCAACTATATTTATGTTTATGTTTTTGCCGATCGTTCTTGGCGGCTACTATGCGCTCAGGGGACCTGTCAGAAACTACTGGCTGCTGGGCATGAGCCTTGTGTTCTTTGCCTGGTCCCAGCCGAAGTATCTCTGGATCATCCTGGTGAACATTGCCGTGAACTATCTGGCTGCGATGCTGATGCAGAATCAGGCCATCAAAAAACCCATTCTGTTGTGTTGTATTCTGATCAATCTTGGACTGCTGTTTTATTTTAAATATTTTGATTTTGTACTGGAGTCTGTGAACAGTCTTCTGAACAGACACCTGCTGGTACCGGAGATCATACTGCCCATCGGAATATCATTCTTTACTTTTCAGGGCATGTCCTATTCCATTGATGTATACAGGGGCACAGTTCCGGTGCAGAAGAATCCTTTTAAGGTAGCACTCTATATCGTGCTTTTCCCACAGCTGATCGCCGGCCCGATCGTCCGTTATACAGATGTGGTCCGGGAGATTGATACAAGAACCGTGGGACTGGAGGATTTTACTTACGGTATCCAGAGGTTTGTTGTGGGCCTTGGCAAAAAAGTAATTCTGGCTAATTCCATGGCTTCTGTCTGTGACACGATCTGGGCCAGAGGTGCCGGAAACAGTACAGTGGCGGTAGCCTGGCTGGGCAGTATCGCCTATACATTGCAGATCTTTTACGATTTTTCCGGTTACAGCGATATGGCCATCGGTCTGGGACGTATGTTTGGTTTTCATTTTAATGAGAACTTCCGTCTTCCCTACATTTCAAAAAGTATCTCGGAATTCTGGAGAAGATGGCATATTTCGCTGAATACATGGTTCCGTGATTATGTATATATCCCGCTGGGAGGAAACAGAAAGCACGTCTATCGAAATCTGGCGATCGTCTTTCTGCTGACAGGAATCTGGCACGGCGCAGCATGGAATTTTATTTTCTGGGGAATCTGGAACGGTCTTTTCATTCTGGCTGAGCGCTATCACGGAAATTCTGCAGGGAAGAAAGATCAGAAAGAGAAGGGCGGTTTCCTGAAACAATCTGTCGGCCTTCTCTATACCCTTTTTGTGGTAAATGCAGGCTGGGTTCTCTTCAGAGCTCCTGATCTGAAAGCGGCTGGCAGATATATTCTGAATATGATCGGAATCACACGTGGCGGATCCGGATTTACACTGGAATCCTATCTGGATCCATGGACTCTGCTGATCCTGTTCCTAAGTATTCTCTTTGCTTCTTCCATCCCTTCCCGGGTAGGAGAAAGCATCGAGAAAAAGTGGGGAGGCAGACTGGTCCTGTCCGGCAAGTATCTGCTGCTGATCGGTATGTTTCTGTTCTGTATGATGAGAATTGTTGCGGGGACCTACAATCCTTTTATTTATTTTCAGTTTTAAGGAGGAAGCGAAATGAAAGAGAAGCGGATCAGGCAGCTCTTTATTGCTGCTTTTATCCTGATGCTGGTGCTGCCTCTGCTGCTGACAAGCTTTAAAAAAGATGTGGTTTCCGAAATCGAAAACAGAACACTGGCAAATTTCCCGAAACTGACAATGGCAGATGGAGAGAAAAATCCGAATTTCATACCGGAATTCGAGAGCTGGTTCAATGATCATGTGGGATTCAGAGAGCCATTGTTCGAAGCAAATCTGAAGCTGCAGTATGACCTGTTTGATCATTCTGCCAATGAAAAAGTAATGGTCGGAAAAGACGGCTGGCTCTTCTTTACAGGTGATGGCAATGCGGCAATACCGGCCGGTGAATATCCGAACTTTGGGGAGAAAGAACTGGAGGCAATCTGCCAAAAGCAGATCAGCATCCGGGATAAATTAAAGAGCCAGGGTATAGAGTATGTGATCATGCTTCCGCCAAGTAAGGTCAGCATCTATCCGGAATATATCAAGGGAGATTTTTCCGTAAGAAAAACCCCGTCAGATATCCTGGCAGATTATCTGGAAGCACATTCAGATCTGAAGGTGGTCCGGTTGAAGGACACTTTGCTGGAAGAAAAAGAGAAGACAGATGAGCTTCTGTATTTTAAAACCGATACCCACTGGAATACCTATGGCAGTTCGGTTGCCTACCGGCAGCTGGTGAAAAAGCTGAAGGAGTGGAAGCTTACCGATACAGAAGCAGCAGAGATGACCCTGATCAAAGAAGATAAGACCCGTGATCTCTCTAAGATGCTGGTCAGCGATCAGGAACATTACACGGAAGAATCTTACACCAGGTTTGAGATTCAGGATCCATCTGCTGTTTTTGTGGAGAGCGGAGAACTCTATGAGTACGTACAGCAGTATATTACAGACAATGGCATTACCCGCGGTTACAACTATGTAAATGAGAATCAGGATCTGCCGTCCTATCTGGTATTTTCAGATTCCATGTTTATGAACTGGATGGCAGGAATGGTGGCTGAAAACTGTTCAGCGCTGACCGCGATCCAGAAACCGACGATCTCCCAGGAGATGATCGATGTGGTGAAACCGGACGTGGTGATCCTGGAGATGGTGGAGCGCTATCTGAATACAATGGCTCAGGACGATTATTGCAATGCCTTTCTGCATGTGACTATTCAGAAACAGGGAGAGCTGGTGGAGATCAGCTACAAAGATGATGGTGCTTATCAGCATATGTGGTTCCCGGTCTGGAGCAATGATAACAGTGGCGATATTATCTGGCATGAGGCAGAACGCAGTGATGACAATACCTGGCATGTGACAGTCAATCTGGCGGATTATGGTGCGAATGGAGTGTATAATGTGCATTTTTATCAGTCAGAAGACAGCCTGGACCATGCGGTGAGTGTTCATACCGATCGTTTTGATATAGGCAATTTATTTTAGTTAGAGAAGACTCCTGCCCTTACAGGCAGTGTGTGATAACAAAGGAGGAATACAAGTATGGCAAATGCAAGCGAAATTTTTGAAACTCTCAAGAAAACCCTTACTGTGACTGCGGACAAGGCCGCAAAAAAAACAGATGAGATCATCGCCGTGCAGAAGGTAAAAAACAAAAAAGCCTCTTTAGAGAAACAGATGGATGGTACTTACCGTTCCATCGGAAAGAAGATCTTTGATGCATACAGAGAAGGAAGTCCTCTTGCAGAGGATCTTGCAAAACTCTGTGAGAAGATCAGCACACTCCAGGAAGAGATTGAAGCCTGCAAAGAAGAGATTGCAGACATCAAAGGCGAGCCTATTGGCAATTCCAGAGGTCCGATCCGGGAAGAAGAGATTGAAGATGCTGACTTTGAGGAAGCAGATTCAGAAGAGGAACTTCCGGAGGAAGAAGCTGAAGCAGAGGATGCAGTGGAAGCGGCAACTGAAGAAACTGCAGAAAACGTAGAAGAGAGCAAAACAGAGGAGTAATCACGGATATGGTTTATATCAGTATTCTTTTGTTTGTTTTCCTGGCGGATCTCATGCTGAAGAAATATGTGGAAGCCAATTATGACGAAGAGACCAGGAAGTACCTGTTCGGAAAGCGGATCATCGTAAGAAAACTGCATAATGACGGGATTGCACTGGGAAAGCTTGCCGACTATAAAGAAGAAGTCAGAAGATCCACCTTTGGCGTGATGATCGCAATGCTGGTGTATTTCTTCTTTCTGCTTTTCCGAAAGGGCAATCAGATCAGAAAACTGGGTCTTTCCATCTTTTTGGGAGGTGCCCTATGCAACTGGTTTGACCGTTTCCATCAGAGAACAGTAACTGACTATTTCAGTTTCAATGTGAAATGGAAAAAACTGAGAAGCCTGGTATTCAATCTGTCTGATCTGTGTATTGTGGCAGGGCTTTTGTTATCCCTTGTGGATAAAAAAAGAAAATAAAAGCAAAGCAGGCAGAGAACGAAAAGCCTATGCAAATGTAAGTGGATAAAGCAAATAAACAGAAGCCGGTCCAGACGGACCGGCTTCTGTTTATTTCTTTTCTGTGCGGATATATTTTCTGCAAACAGCTTATTTCAGCTCAGATGTACAGTGTGGACATCTTGTTGCATCGATTGCAATCTCGGATTTACAGAAAGGACAAACCTTTGTAGTTGGAGCTGCTGGTTTCTCCTCCTCTTTTTTAGCAACCATCTTCTGCATCTTGTTCATGGATTTAACGATCAGGAAGATGATGATTGCGATGATGACGAAGTTGATCACTGCAGATACAAAGTTGCCCAGTGCCAGCATTGGTGGTTCCTCACCTGCTGCAAGTGCAATGTTCCATTTTGTGAAATCCAGACCACCTGTGATCATGGAGATAAGAGGCATTACGATATCATTTACTACAGAGTTTACGATTGCAGTAAATGCAGCACCGATGATCATACCTACTGCCAGATCCATGACATTGCCACGGGAAATGAACTCTTTGAATTCACCGAAAAATTTCTTCATTAGTAGAATCTCCTTTTCTTTATTTACGCACTTCTCTCGTGCACCATGTGAAATTATAGCATCAGAAATATGGGAATACAATAGGTTTTTACATGCTTTTGGGATAGAAAGAAATACTGTACGCACTTCTGGGGATTGGTATATAATAAAACTATCTATCGGCATTTTTAAATAAAGGAGAATAGGATGAAAGCAATACTTTCAGCAGATAAAAACTGGGGCATTGGCAACAAAGGCAGCCTTTTGATCAATATCCCTTCAGATATGAAATTTTTCCGTGAGACAACCTCCGGCCATGTGGTGATCATGGGTAGAAAAACGCTGGAAAGCCTTCCGGCCGGCCAGCCGCTGGTGAACAGAACCAATGTGGTTCTGACCAGAGATAAAAAATACAAGGCACCCTCCGGAGTGGTTGTAGTCCATAGTGTGGAGGAATTACTGAGTCTTTACAGTGACTGGGATCAGGATGATCTCTATGTGATCGGTGGAGGAAGCATCTATAAGGAACTGCTTCCTTATTGCGATACTGTCTATGTAACTAAGATTGATTATGCTTATCAGGCAGACACCTTCTTCCCAAATCTGGATGAGATGCCGGAGTGGGAGATGGTATATGAAAGCGAAGAGCAGACCTGCTTTGATATTGAATTTGCATTTACCAGATATGAGCGTGTAAAACAGTAAGGAGACGAATTAGGATGGCTAGAATGAAAACCAGAGAGATCCGGATCGGAAACAGGGTGATCGGTGGAGAGAACCCGATCCTGATCCAGTCTATGACCAATACAAAAACAGAAGATGTGGAGGCAACGGTTGCCCAGATCAGGGCACTGACAGATGCCGGCTGTGAGATCGTTCGCTGTACGGTCCCGACCATGGAGGCGGCAGAGGCTTTGAAGGAGATCAAAAAACAGATTTCTATCCCACTGGTTGCGGACATTCATTTTGACTATCGCCTGGCGATTGCCGCGATGGAAAACGGAGCGGATAAGATCCGTATCAATCCGGGTAATATCGGAAGCAGTGAGCGTGTAAAAGCGGTTGTGGATGTGGCAAAAGCAAAGAATATCCCGATCCGTGTGGGTGTAAACAGCGGCTCTCTGGAGAAGGAGCTGGTGGAGAAATATGGCGGCGTCACAGCAGAAGGCCTGGTGGAGAGTGCCCTTGGCCAGGTAAAGATCATCGAAGATATGGGATATGACAACCTGGTCATCAGTATCAAATCTTCAGATGTTATGATGTGTGCCAGGGCACATGAACTGATCGCAGACAAAACAGACTATCCACTGCATGTGGGAATCACAGAAGCAGGTACCCTCTATTCCGGTAATATCAAATCTGCTGTAGGTCTTGGTATCATCCTCTATCAGGGAATCGGAGACACCATTCGTGTTTCTCTGACAGGTGATCCTGTGGAAGAGATCAAGTCCGCAAAAAGAATTCTGAAAACCCTTGGCCTGAGAAAAGGAGGCATTGAAGTAGTCTCCTGTCCGACCTGTGGAAGAACCCAGATCGACCTGATCGGACTGGCGAATCAGGTGGAGACCCTGGTACAGGAGTTTCCTCTGGATATCAAGGTTGCAGTTATGGGCTGCATCGTAAACGGACCGGGTGAAGCAAAAGAAGCAGATATCGGAATTGCAGGCGGCAAGGGTGTCGGCCTGCTGATCAAAAAAGGAGAAGTAGTGGGCAAGGTACCGGAAGAGGAGCTGCTTGCCACACTGAGACGAGAACTGGAGAACTGGAAATAAGAGTCGGAGATGCCTCCGGCTCCATGTCGGAGGATACAAGTATGCAGGAAACAGGAAAAGACTTTTTGGACGTATTCCCTGAGTTGGTGGTACAGGGAGACCTTGCCGAGCTTCTGAAGGTGATCACCGTTCAAAGGGTCACCATGAACAGAGAGAAGACCATGGTGCGGCTGTACATAGTCAGCCCCCAGTGGATCCATAAAAAATATATTTATACCATGGAGAAGGAGATCACCTCTCAGTTTTTTGCCAGAAGCAGAATTAAGGTGAAGATCATTGAACGCTTTCGTCTGTCCAGACAGTACACACCGGAAAGACTGATGGAAGTGTACCGGGACAGTATCCAGCTGGAGCTGAAGAATTATAATATCCTGCTTTTTCATCTGCTTTCCAAAGCAAGACTAGCCTATCCGGATCCGGCCACACTTCTGGTGGAATTGCAGGATACGGTCCTTGGCCATGAGAAGGAAGAGGAACTTTACAGAATTCTGGATAAGATTCTCAACGAGCGCTGCAATCTTTCCGTCAGACTGGAGATGGGCTACTATTCCTATTCCGATGAGAAGACCAGACAGGATAATGAATACCATCTTCGCGCAGCAGCCCGTCATGTGGCAGAGCAGACAGGTCTGACAGCTGCCGAAGAGGAAGTCCCTGAAAGCAATCCGGATACAGGAGCCGAGGCTGTCCCTGCTTCTGGAGATGCTTCTGTGGCAAATGCTGACAAACAGAAAGATAACGGAGCGAAAGCTCCAACTGGCGGACGGCCTTCTTACGGAGATAAAAAAGGCAGGAAATTCAAGGGAAGAAACCGTGACCGAGACCTGGATGAAAACCTGCCGCTCAGTCGTTCTTCTAACCCGGATGTGCTCTATGGACGTGATTTTGAGGATGAGACAACGCCAATTGATGGCATCGAGGGTGCAATCGGCGATGTTGCCATCAGAGGCTGCGTACTGGGCTGTGAAGGAAGAGAACTGAAAAGTGGACGTGCGCTTGTTACTTTCATCGTGACAGATGACACGGATACCATTAAGGTGAAGATCTTTGTTGGCGGTGACCAGCTGAAGGAGATGTGCGGCCGTCTGGGCAAAGGCAGTTTTGTGAAGATCAAAGGAAAGGCTATGACCGATACCTTTGATCATGAGCTGACCGTGACTTCTGTTATGGGAATCAAGAAGATACCAAGCTTCCGAAAAGGTCGTCACGACAACAGTCCATCCAAACGTGTGGAGCTGCACTGTCATTCCAAAATGAGTGATATGGACGGTGTCACAGATGCAGCAACGCTGGTCAAAAGAGCCTATTCCTGGGGGCATAAAGCCATTGCCATTACAGATCATGGCGTGGTGCAGGCATTTCCGGAGGCGAACCATGCGATGGAAGATATCGACAGGAAATTCCTGGATGAGTATAAGAAAGAGCATCCGGAAGCCGGCAAGGACGAGCTGAAGAAGGTATCAGCTCCTTTTAAGGTCATCTATGGCGTAGAGGCTTATCTGGTGGACGATCTGAAGGGAATCGTAGAGAATCCAAGGGGACAGAGTCTGGAAGCGCCTTTTGTTGTATTTGACATAGAGACAACAGGATTTTCTCCTGTAACGAATAAGATCATTGAGATTGGTGCCGTGCGTGTGGAGGAGGGAAAGATCACAAAGAGATTTTCCACCTTTGTGAATCCGCAGGTTCCGATCCCCTTTAAAATCGAAAATCTGACGGGAATCAGCGACAACATGGTCCTGGATGCCCCTGTAATAGAGAAGGTTCTTCCGGAATTCATGGAATTCTGTGAGGGAGCAGTTATGGTAGCCCACAACGCAGGGTTTGATATGAGTTTCATTGAGAAAAACTGTCAGGATCTTGGCATCCAGAGAGAGTTTACCTCTGTGGATACTGTTGGCATGGCCCGCTTCCTGCTTCCCGGACTGAACCGTTTTAAGCTGGATACCGTGGCAAAAGCGGTAGGCGTCCCGCTGGATCATCACCACAGAGCGGTGGATGATGCGGGCTGCACAGCAGATATTTTTGTGAAGTTTCTGAAAATGCTGAGAGACAGGGATATTTTCGACCTGGATCAGCTCAACGCCCAGGGAAATGTTTCCCAGGAAACCATCCGGAAGCTTCCAAGCTACCATGCCATTATTCTGGCAACCGGCGAGGTGGGAAGGGTCAACCTCTACCGTCTCGTTTCGGAATCCCATCTGAAGTATTACAATCGACGGCCGAAACTGCCTAAGAGTACCTTCCTGAAATACAAAGAAGGACTGCTCCTGGGTTCTGCCTGTGAGGCAGGAGAACTCATGCAGGCACTGCTTCGCGGAGCTCCGCATCAGGAGATCGCCCGTATTGTGGACTTCTATGATTATCTGGAGGTACAGCCCATCGGCAATAACGCCTTCATGATCCGTGATGACAACAACGACATGATCCACGATGAGGAGGACCTGCGGGAACTGAACAGGACAGTGATCCGTCTGGGTGAGCAGTTTAAGAAGCCTGTGGTGGCTACCTGTGATGTGCATTTTATAGATCCGCAGGATGAGATCTACCGAAGGATCATCATGTTCGGAAAGGGCTTTGCGGATGCGGATGATCAGGCACCTCTCTACCTGCATACCACGGAAGAGATGCTGGAGGAATTCTCCTATCTGGGAAGTGAGAAGGCAGAGGAGATCGTCATTACCAACCCACAGAAGATTGCAGACATGTGCGACAAGATCTCCCCGATCCGTGCAGGTAAATTCCCGCCTGTCATCGAGGATTCTGACAAGCAGCTGCGAGAGATCTGTTATAACAAGGCTCATGAGATCTATGGACCGGATCTGCCACAGATTGTAGAGGCCAGACTGGAGAGGGAACTGAACTCCATTATCTCCAACGGCTATGCGGTTATGTATATCATTGCCCAGAAGCTGGTGTGGAAGTCTGTGGAGGACGGGTATCTGGTAGGTTCCCGAGGATCGGTTGGATCCTCCTTTGTCGCTACCATGGCGGGAATCACCGAGGTTAACCCCTTAAGTCCCCACTATCTCTGCGAGTCCTGTTATTATGTGGATTTTGATTCACCGGAAGTAAAAGAGTACAGCGGACGCGCCGGCTGTGATATGCCGGATGCTGTTTGTCCGAAGTGCGGAAAACCACTGACCAAGATGGGCTTTGATATTCCGTTCGAGACCTTCCTTGGTTTCAAGGGAAATAAAGAGCCTGATATTGACCTGAACTTCTCCGGTGAATACCAGAGTAAAGCCCACAAATATACAGAAGTAATCTTCGGAGCCGGTCAGACCTTCCGAGCAGGTACCATCGGTACTCTGGCTGAAAAGACCGCTTTCGGTTATGTAAAGAATTATTATGAAGACAAGGGCATCCATAAGAGAAACTGTGAGATCGACCGAATCGTATCCGGCTGTACCGGCATCCGCCGTACAACGGGTCAGCATCCGGGCGGTATCATCGTTCTGCCCTTTGGTGAGGATATCAACTCCTTCACACCGGTACAGCATCCGGCTAATGATAACGAGACCGACATCATCACCACCCATTTTGACTATCACTCCATCGACGCCAACCTGCTGAAGCTGGATATTCTGGGACACGATGATCCGACCATGATCCGAATGCTGGAGGATCTGACAGGACTGGATGCAACGGCGGTTCCGCTGGACGAGCCGAAGGTCATGTCCCTCTTCAGAGGAACAGAAGCTCTGGGTGTTACTCCGGAGGAAATCGGTGTTCCGCTGGGATGTCTTGGTGTACCGGAGTTTGGTACCGATTTTGCGATGCAGATGCTGATCGATACCCAGCCGAAGGAATTCTCAGATCTGGTCCGTATCGCCGGTCTGGCCCACGGAACAGACGTATGGCTGGGCAATGCCCAGACTCTGATCCAGGAGGGCAAGGCTACGATCTCTACAGCCATCTGTACCCGAGATGATATCATGACCTACCTGATCAATAAGGGACTGGATTCGGAGGAGGCATTTACCATTATGGAAAGCGTCCGTAAGGGAAAAGGTCTGAAGCCGAACTGGGAAGAGGAGATGAAAGCCCACGATGTTCCGGACTGGTATATCTGGTCCTGCAAGAAGATCAAGTATATGTTTCCGAAAGCCCATGCGGCAGCCTACGTTATGATGGCTTACCGTATTGCCTGGTTCAAGGTATACCAGCCACTGGCTTACTATGCTGCATTCTTCTCCATCCGTGCATCGGATTTCTCCTACGAGATCATGTGCATGGGCCAGGAGCGTCTGGAGTATTACATCAATGATTATAAGAAAAGAATGGATTCGCTGACTCCGAAGGAGCAGGGAACCTACCGTGATATGAGACTGGTAAGGGAGATGTATGCAAGAGGCTTTGACTTCCTGCCGGTTGATCTCTATCAGGCAAAGGCTCATCGGTTCCAGATCATAGACGGAAAGCTGATGCCGGCTCTGGATACCATTGATGGCCTTGGCGAGAAAGCGGCTGATGCCGTGGTGCTGGCAGC
>JAKSRN010000300.1 GCA_024403585.1 Lachnospiraceae bacterium
CCGTGCTGGATGAAGCGGGGAACGAACTTCGTTTCCGACAGCCGGATCAGATGCTCTACGATCGAGAGATCAATGAAGGCGATGAAGTGATCCTGGATGAAGCCAAGCTAATGAAGAAAGCGATGAAGTAATCCTGGATGAAGCCAAGCTAATGAAGATGGTGATGAAGTAATCCTGGATGAAAAACAGCTGATGAAGAAGGCATTAGAGTGTGGTATACTAGGCTCTGATTGAAAAATGTCATCAGACGATCAGATTCATCTGACTATGAAAGAAGCAACTGCAGGAGTTCAGCCTGAGGCAGGAAAGGACCGGACATGAAGACAACGCTTTCTTATTATAATGAACATGCGGAAGCATTTGCAAAAGATACACAGAATGCAGATATGCAGCAGACGCAAGATAGATTTCTGTCCCATCTGAAAAAGGGAAGTTTTATTCTGGACTTCGGTTGTGGTTCCGGTCGCGATCTCAAGGCCTTTATGGAGAAGGGCTACCGGGTTGACGGAATGGATGGTTCAGAAGAACTCTGCAGACTTGCAACTGCTTATACCGGAATTGAGGTAAAACACCAGCTTTTTCAGGAACTGGCTGAAACAGAGCTGTACGACGGAATCTGGGCCTGCTCCTCAATCCTGCATCTGTCCAAAAGGGAGCTGCCAGCAGTTCTTGAAAAAATGTGCAGGGCGCTCAAAAGGGGTGGCGTTGCCTATACCTCTTTTAAATACGGAGCGTTTGAAGGAGAGCGAAACGGCCGTTACTTTACCGATTTTACAGAAGAGACCTTTGGGAAAATGCTGACTCACATTCCAGACTTCACCCTGGAAGAATCCTGGCTGACCAGCGATGTGAGACCAGGAAGAGACCATGAAAAATGGCTAAACCTGATTCTCAGAAAAAAATAGATTAAAAGAGGAAGAATAATGAAAGAAATAACCTATCAGGAATTGCAGTCCATGCTGAAACCTTCCTACCAGCTGGTAGATATCCGAGATCATACAGCTGTCAATTACGGAATAATTCCGGGTGCGATCCACATTCCAATGGAAGAATTGACAGAACGAAAAGGGGAGCTTGATCCTTCGAAGAAGATCATCCTCTATTGTGCCCATGGCTTTGCATCTATGAAAGCCTGCGAGTTATTAGCGGCTGAAGAGATTCAGGCTGACTATCTTAAGGGCGGCTATTCCGGATGGATGGTCGAGAAACTGGACGCAGAAAAAGATGAGGAAGATGAAGCGTCTCTGAAACAGAGAATCAAAGATATAGAACATAGCATTCAGAAGACATTTAAAAAGAGAACCTTTTCACAGTTTGCGAAAGCAATCAACCGCTATGATATGCTGCAGCCGGGAGATAAGGTTGCCGTCTGTATCTCCGGCGGAAAAGACTCCATGCTGCTGGCGAAACTCTTCCAGGAACTGAAACGCCACAACAAATTTGATTTTGAACTGGAATTCATCGTTATGGATCCCGGTTACAGCACGGCAAACAGAAAAGTGATCGAGAATAATGCCAGAATCATGGGTATCCCGATCCGGATCTTTGAGTCAGACATTTTCAATGTGGTTTACGACATTGAGCAGTCTCCTTGCTACCTTTGCGCCCGCATGCGCAGGGGCTATCTCTACAACAAAGCCAAAGAGCTGGGCTGCAACAAGATCGCCCTGGGTCACCACTACGATGATGTGATCGAAACCATTCTGATGGGAATGCTTTACGGTGGACAGGTTCAGACCATGATGCCGAAACTGCACAGCACCAACTTTGAAGGAATGGAGCTGATCCGGCCTATGTATCTGATCCGCGAGGCAGATGTTAAGGCATGGAGAGACTACAATGATCTGCATTTTATCCAGTGTGCCTGCCGGTTTACGGAAAATACCGTGACCTCTGAAACAACAGGAGAGAGTACCTCCAAGCGTCAGGAAATCAAACAGCTGATCGCAGAACTGAAGAAGATCAATCCATTCATCGAAGGAAACATCTTCAAAAGCGTGGAAAATGTCAACTTGAACACCATCATTACTTATAAGAAGAATGGCATCCGCCATGATTTTCTGGAATGGTATGATGAGATGGAAGGGGAGAAGGACTGATGCGTCAGCAGCCAATCATTGAGATGGACGTGCATGGTTTGTTGGTGGATCAGGCGATTCAGAGAATAGAAGACCAGATCAGGAAGGCCAATGCCAGCACCTACAGGATACGGATCATTCACGGATATAACAGGGGCAACAATATCCAGAGAGCCATCTATCGGGAGATTGGTCATGGGTTGAATCCGAAGGTGTTGAGAATTGTGGGAGGAGATAACCCGGGGATTACGGAGCTGATTCTGAGAGAATATTGATGGCGGGTGTTCTCTATAATAAATAGGGTCAAAGTCCTATGTAAGAAGGGGACAGCGAAGCCACGGGTTTATGAGCATGAAGCAAAGCGGAATGCGAATGTCCGCTTTACATATGAAGAAAGCAGATTACAAATGCATATTGGCAGCCGTGAAATGGGATTTCGCGGCTGCTTTTGTGTTAGTAATGATAAAGATCCATCAAGTTGGCTTGAATGTATTATAGGAGTATTGCGTACAATTACGGAATACTGCTTATAGCGACTTCCAGTGATTGGATTATAAAGGTCGCAAGGAAGGATCCTCCATGTCGGTTTGATATATTAGATTTTGATACATCGAATAATTAGATGGATTGATAAAAATACATTTAAAAAACTGTGAAAAGGTGTTGACATTACCAGATAAGAATGATATTCTAACGGAGCTGTAGCAATTACGGATTGGTTTCCAGTAAAACAGCACAAAAACAAATAAAAAAAGTTGTTGACAAGTCACAAACGATATGATAATCTAAGTGAGCTGTCGCAAACAACAGCAACGAACATTGATAACTGAACAGTAAAACACATCCTCGAAAATTCAGAATAAAGAAGTGAGAAAACACTTTAAAAT
>JAKSRN010000301.1 GCA_024403585.1 Lachnospiraceae bacterium
TTGCATGGCTCAATGCCGATGGATTTGATCATATCGTCCAGACGGTGGAAGCGAAGAGTAGTAAAGTTCAGTTCTTTACGGATCTCTTCAACCATCTCCTGATATTCCTGGCTGTCAGGGTCTGCGTAAATTGGAAGTTTTGCTTCTGCATTCTCGCCCTCACGTTTCAGGATCACTCTTCTTGCAATCAGATCAAGGTCTGAGTTGGAACGTGAGAAGTTCAGGTACTTGCAGCCATAGAGAAGCGGAGGACAAGCCGGACGGATATGTACCTCTTTTGCACCGCTCTTATACAGAAACTCTGTTGTCTCACGCAGCTGTGTTCCACGAACGATGGAATCGTCGATCAGGAGCAGCTTTTTACCTTTGATCAGTTTGTGAACCGGCACCAGTTTCATGTGCGCGATCAGATTTCTCTCACGCTGTGTGGTAGGCATGAAGGAACGTGGCCAGGTTGGTGTATATTTAATAAATGGACGGGTGAAAGGAATGCCGGATGCATTGGAGTAACCCATTGCATGAGCGATTCCGGAGTCAGGAACACCTGCTACACTGTCCGGTTTAACGTTGTCACGCTCAGCAAGAAGACGTCCGCACTCGTAACGCATCTCCTCTACGTTGACACCCTCGTAGCAAGCGGTTGGATATCCATAGTATACCCAGAGGAAGCTACAGATCTTCATCTTGTCGCCAGGTGCTTTTTCTACTTTTACCTCTTCAGGTGTAACGAATACGATCTCACCAGGTCCTAACTCTCTGTAATCTGTGTATCCCAGATTCAGGTAAGCGAAGCTCTCGAATGTGACGCAGTAGGTATCTTCTTTCTGTCCGATGACGATTGGTGTACGTCCCAGTTTATCACGGGATGCATAGATACCGTCTTTGGTAAGGATCAGTACGGAAAGAGATCCGTCTACTTTCTCTTGCAGATAGGTCAGTCCTTCAACAATGGAATCTTTTGTGGCAATGATGGCTGCAGCCAGCTCGGTTGCGTTGATCATTCCACCGCTCATCTCCTGAAAGTGAGAATGTCTGCCTTCATAACACTCTTTGATGAGTTCGTCAGCATTGTTGATCTTACCAACAGTAGTAATCGCAAAGCTTCCCATCAGGGATGCGATCAGAAGTGGCTGTGGCTCAAAGTCAGAGATACAGCCGATACCAAGGTTACCTTCCAGAGAATTGTAGTCCTTCTCAAATTTGGTACGGAAAGGCGAGTTCTGAATGTTATGAATTGCGCGATCAAATCCTTTTTCAGGATGATGTACAACCATGCCGGCGCGTCTGGTTCCTAAATGTGAATGATAATCTGTACCGTAAAAAAGATCGGTAACACAATCGTGTTTGGATGCTACTCCAAAAAATCCACCCATAATATTCTCCTTTATTTAAAAGCAATATATAACACTAATGGTATTTTTTTCAATATTCGCTTTCATGATAAGCGTATGCAGACATTTTCGTCAAGGGGAGATAAGAAAAACACATTCCAAACAATCGCATGGAATGTGTCTTTTTATTGGTCACTTTTACCCAGTGTATTTACATTGATAAGTAGAAAGCATCATTTCCTTATTTAATTAACCACTCATATATGACCTTCATGTATGGCTGATAGACCATCAGCTAGTATATATAGATCATTGCAAAGTAATTGGACATTGCTGCTTAATGGACCAGTGTTAATAGATCATTGCGTAGAAGGAAATCAGAATGACAGTGATCAGACCCGATACAGCAATGGAGAGACTGCTCATAGCGCCCTCAACCTCGCCCATCTCCAGGGCTCTGGTTGTTCCAATAGCATGGGAGGCGGAGCCGATTCCTACTCCCTTGGCAATAGGATGGGTGATACGGAAGACTTTGCAGACAAGATTTGCAGAAATATTTCCGATGACACCGGTAAGGATGATCACACTTGCTGTAATGGTACCTATTCCGCCCAGCTCCTCAGAAACACCAAGGCCAATGGCAGTAGTGATGGATTTTGGAAGCAGGGTGACATACATGGTATGGTCCAGCCTAAAGAGCAGGCACAGGATCAGGACGCAGGTCATACTGGTCAGGGCACCGGAAAGAATGCCCAGCAGGATGGCAGACGCGTGATTCTTCAGCTGATCAATCTGCTCGTAAAGAGGAATTGCAAGGCATACAGTGGCAGGTGTCAAAAGATAACTGAGATATTTTGCTCCTGCGTTGTAGGCCTGATATTCAATTCCGGTGGCGAGCAGGAACAGGATCACAAGGATAATGGAAACAAGCAGCGGATTCAGGAAGCTGTAACGAAATTTCTTCTTCAGAAATACACCGATCTGATAAGCAATCACACTGATCAGTACACCGAAGTAAACGGAATTACAAAGAAAGTCTTTCATGATTCTTCCTCCTTATGATCAGCAGAATGGCGGGACTGTCTTTGAATCAGCATCTGTGTTACTCTGCCAGCGACACCCATAACCACAAACGTGGTTATAATCATGATCACCAGGACAGGAACAAGCACCGGTTTCAAAACACCCCAGGAATCAATCAGCCCTGCGGAGGCAGGGATAAACATCATAGGCATAATCTCGATGAGAAATCTGGATGCGTCCTTCACCTGGCTCAGCTTCAGGATGCCGGTCAGAAGGGCGGTCAGCATCAGGACAAGTCCATAGATACTGGCTGGGATGGGGAAGGGGATCAGCGCATGCAGGATCTCTCCGATGAATGAGATCGTCAATATAATTGTAAACTGACGTATATATTTCATGTAAAAACATCCTCCTTTGTACAGATTATCATACTACCTTTTCAGGATAATTAGCAAGAACTCTGGGTAATCGAATTGCCGAGAGGAATTGTCAGATGAAAGAGGGGATTGAAAATGAAAACCTGAGAGCTGGTTCGGTTCTATAAGATTGCTTTACTATTTTTTAAAAAGTAGTATAATCAAATTCTGATACATC
>JAKSRN010000302.1 GCA_024403585.1 Lachnospiraceae bacterium
GAACCGGTGCGGTACTTTTTGGCGTTCTTACGTCTGTACTGAAGGATCAGCCAGATAGCAACAGAAAAGCCTGCTCCTACAAGCAGATCTAAGAGGTGCAAGCTAGGGAACAGGCTTTGGAATGCATATTGCAGATGGCTGAATGCAAAGATGCTTTTATTAAAATAATTGGCTCCAGGAGAGTGGCGATAGAGCCAGTAGAGCTTATCGCCCAGGTATCCAAAGAGCAGATAGGGCAGGAAACGGATCAGAGACTTTTTTAACTCTGCCGTATCCGGAATACGGATTTTGGGTGATTTTATTTTCATGTTCATTATCGACTGTGCTCCTGTACTTTTGTTCTGACCTTCTGCATGCTGAGAGTGTCTTTTACAACCTCCATTGCCTTAAGCAGCTTCTTGCGGACAGAAGGACGATTCTGAATTTTGCTGACATTAGCGGAATACTCTTTGAAAGCAGCATTCATCACATCCACATCTTTGGCCTTGAAGAAGACATAATAGCGTGGAGGAGTGGCAGTGCCATCCTTCTTCAGTGCGTAGTCGATATCATATTTGCGGGCAACTTTGTGAAATGAGCCAATGTTTTTGTCGGTAATCTGAATGTTGGTGAGCTTGTCATTTCCAGCTGTAAGATCAGACAGCGTCTGTTTGCCTCTGATCGGATCCTCTTTCTGGTTGCCTGCATTTTTTCTGGCAAGACTTTCGGCTTTCATCTTGTCGATCTGCTTGGAAGCATAGGCCGTAGCCGACTTGAAAGCCCTGGCTGTCAGCTTGCCACCACTGATGCAGAGTGTGATGGTCTGTCGGTTGATGTCATCCTGCATGGGGAACCTCCTTTCTGGTTAAGCCTGGGTGCTACGGACCCAGTTGCTATAAAATGCATCCTCAGTGGAGCTGGATTTGTAAAGCATGGTGAGAAGATAACGGTCAAGACGATAGATCTTCTGATCCTGCTGGGCAAATGCAGTGAGGACGTACTCGATGTTGCTATAATTGAGTTTCAAAAGTCTGCCTTTTACTACAGACTGTGGAATCTGCTGGCCATCGATGAGGATGGTCGGGGCAGAAGAGCAGACGGCATCCACCATGATGTCGATGATGCCATCGATCATGCGAACCTCGTGAGGGTGAGTCATGCAGAGGTCGTCGTACATGATATTTTTCTTGATCAGACCCTGATAAAGCTCATACTGGGTAGAGCTTGCCTGCTGGGCACCAATGGACTGCATGAATGGATCTGTGGTGGATTCCGTCCATCGATCCATCTGTCCGGTTGCTCTGTGATTGATGGATGGATAGTTGATTACATCGTTACTTGATTTCTTAGTATTTCTTTGGGTCTTTCTTTTATAAGCGTGGGGCTTTCCAGTATCCGCAGCATCTGTATCCGAAGAAACCGTATCCGTAATACCCGTGTTCGGGTTTTCCGTACACGGTAAATCTGTATACGGAGAATCAGTATACGCAGAGTCAGAATACGATTCATTTGCCAGAGGATGCTCGCTGGAAGCACGAACAGGGGAAAATGCAGCCATCGGATCCTGGGCAGTATCATTGTCATCAGAATCTTCAGATTCTACCTGCGGTGTCTCATAGATGATGTATTCAATCTCCTGGAACTTGCCATCCACGATCGGCTGATGGCGCTTCATATAGCCGTATTCCTCAAGCTCCTTTAAAGTACTTGAAATGCTAGTCACGCCTTCCTTGCAAATAGATGCCAGTCCACGGACATTGTAGTGCCAGCCTTCCGGAAGAGAGAGCATGATGGAGAGCAGACCCTTTGCTTTCAGGGAAAGATTCTTGTCTCTGAGATGATAATTAGACATGACGGTGTAATTCTTGGTTTTTTCAATACGAATAACAGCCATGTGAAAACCTCCTGTATCTAAAAATGGAGGACCGACGAAAATGCCAGTGCACTTACGACGGCCCTCGGGATTCGTAATTATTTATTTGCAAAGTACTGTTCCAGAGCCTTGGTAATAACTTCTGAAATCTCATGTTCCTGCTTACCGGTAAAATACTTTCGATATACGGTTTTCGGAATCTTGGTGCTCTGGTACATTTTCTTCTTATCCTTTTCACGGTCCAGTCCCAGAAGAAGCATGCGCATGTTTTCTTCGGTGAGGGTACCGGACTTGCTTTTCTGATGGAGCATGTTGGCGGAAGAACGGTCCAACTTCACATTGTAAGCATGGAGAAAATCATCCAGCCATTTCTGCTCTTCGTGGGTGAGATAGGAAATCTCAACCGAAACCACAAGCTGAAGCTTATTCTTGTCCAGCTTTGACTTGAATTCCGGGATCAGCTGATTGATGCGGAGCAGCCTTGCTACAGTAGAAGGGGAAAGACTGTACTCGTCAGCCAGGGCTTTTCTACTGTTCTGTACAAGATCCTTGGCTTCTTTCTCACGGCCTTCCAGGATAAGCAGCTCTCGCTCAATATCATTTCTCTTTCCCTGATTGGAAATCTGACCGTAGTGAGCGGCAATGACAGCAGCTCTTTCGCTGATCTGCATTTCGGAAAATCCTCTTTGCAGAAGATTGGTCTCTACCACGTAGAGCCAGCCTTCTTCCTCGGAAAGATTCTCCTTTACGATAGCAGGAATTGTGGTAAGCCCTGCCAGTTTTGACGCATTCATGCGGTTGTGACCGGCAAGCATCTCATAATGATTTTCGTCTAAACGAAGAACGATGACTGGAGTTAATACTCCATTTTTCCTGATGCTTTCTACCATATCATTCAGGCGGTCCCCTTCATACAGTCGGAAGAGATGGTTGTGATATGGCTGGATCCATGAAATTGGAATCTCAACTACGTGGTTTGCAGCATCTTTATCAACATCACTGGATGATGGAATCAGATCAATCACATCGTGAACAATTCTTCTCTTTGGTGCATCTAACTTCAATTCGACTCCTCCTCTTTCTTAAATTCTGC
>JAKSRN010000303.1 GCA_024403585.1 Lachnospiraceae bacterium
TTCTCCTCTCCCTCTACATCGTAGATGATACGACCATTGTGCATCATGATCAGACGGTTTCCAAGGCGGATCGCATCTTTCATGTTATGTGTGATCATCAGTGTTGTCAGATGATGCTCTTCAACAATCTTCTGAGTCAGATCCAGTACCTTTGCCGCTGTCTTCGGATCAAGCGCAGCTGTGTGCTCATCCAGAAGCAGAAGGCTTGGTTTCTGCAGTGTTGCCATCAGAAGTGTCAGTGCCTGTCGCTGTCCACCGGACAGAAGACCTACTTTGGAAGTCATTCGATGCTCCAGACCAAGATCCAGCTCTTTCAGTCCTTTGAAGAACAGATCATGCTCTTCTGAGGTGATACCTGGTTTCAGTGTTCTTTTCTTTCCTCTTCTGTAAGCAAGTGCCAGATTCTCCTGAATCTCCATGCTTGCTGCAGTACCCATCATCGGATCCTGGAATACACGTCCGAGGAATTTCGCTCTCTTGTGCTCTGGCCACTGGCTGATATTTACATCGTCCAGAATGATTTTGCCCTTGTCGATCGGGTATACACCAGAGATCATATTCAGCATAGTCGACTTACCAGCACCGTTTCCACCAATGACAGTAACGAAATCACCGTCCTTCAGAGTCAGATTCAGACCATTCAGCGCTTTTTTCTCATTGATTGTACCTTTATTAAAGGTTTTCTCGATATTTGAAAGTACCAGCATCAGTCATTACCTCCTTCTGAATAAGAACGTTTTATACGCATCTTCTCCAGCAAAACAGGTGCAGCCAGGAAGATTGCTACGACGATTGCAGAAAGCAGCTTCAGATCATTAGCATTCAGACCCAGCCACAGAACAACCTGCAGAACCAGATAGTAGATTACCGCACCAAATGCTACCCCCAGAAGTCTCAGTGCAAAATTTCTGAAGATTTTTCCGAAGATAACCTCTCCGATAATTACAGCTGCCAGACCGATTACGATTGCACCACGGCCCGCATTGACATCAGCGAATCCCTGATACTGCGCATACAGTCCGCTGGCAAATGCTACAATACCGTTAGAAAGCATCAGACCAAGAATCTTGTTTACATTGATATTGATACCCTGTGCACTGGCCATCTTAGGGTTAGAACCGGTTGCACGGATTCCGCTTCCCAGCTCTGTACCGAAGAACCAGTAAAGAACTCCAATCAGAAGCAGGATAATAATGCATGTGATCAGCAGAGTTTTATTGATAAATCTAAGAGAGATCAGCAGAGGATATTTATCAACGCTGATCGCCAGGTTTGCTCCACCTAAAATTCGAAGGTTGATAGAATACAGACCCAACTGAGTAAGGATTCCTGCAAGGATCGCCGGAATTCCCATAACTGTATGGAAAATACCGGTTACAAAACCGGCAAGCATTCCTGCAAGGATAGCACAAAGAAGAGCCAGCCATACAGGAGCGCCTTTAATCATCAAAACTACACAAACTGCACCTCCGGTAGCCATAGTACCGTCAACGGTCAGATCGGCAAGATCCAGAATTTTAAAAGTAATAAATACACCAATGGCCATGATACCCCAGATCAGACCCTGTGCACAGGCACCAGGCATCGCGCCAAAAAGATTTGCTATAGACACGTGTCTCTCTCCTTTCTCGTCACTCGCACAAATCACTGAAAGCCGCCGCAAGCGGCATTCCTGGATTGTCGCGGTACTTTTAGAGATGCATTCATGCCAGTATGATGCACCTAAATCGTCACTTTAGCAAATAAACTCCGCACAGGACAGACCCATGCGGAGTATATATTTTTTTGGTAAAACAAACATTTACCTTCTGCTCGGCTTCATATTCATGAATATGCAACTACTCAGATGCTTTCACGAAGCATGCATCTCAGCATCAGATAAAGCAGATTACTCTTCTACCTCGATTGCAACATAGTCATCAGGAACTTTTACGCCAAGTTTCTCACATCTGTCAGCCATGTACTCTTTTGTTACATTTGGAGCAAACTGAACATCCATAGTTGCAACATCAGTTCCTTTTGTCAGGATCTCAACAGCCATCTTACCTGTTGTGTATCCAAGATCATAGTAGCTGATAGAAAGTGTAGCAACACCACATCCTTTACAGATACCTTCCTCACCAGCGATTACAGGGATTCCTGCAGGCTCGCAGATGTTGTTGATAACCTCTGTGTTAGAAGCAGCTGTGTTATCAGTTGGAACATAAAGAACATCAGCCTCGCTTGTTGCAGATGTTACTACAGAAGCGATATCGTTGGAATCTGCAAATGCATAATCTTTACATGTGTATCCCATACCTGTCAGAGCCTCAGTGATCACCTCTGCCTGGTATTTGGAGTTTGGCTCAGCTGAGCAGTAAAGAATACCAACATTCTTAGCCTCTGGGAAGAGCTCATTCAGCATAGCTGCCTGATCTGCCAGAGGAGCAAGGTCAGATGTACCGGAAATATTTCTTCCTGTAGCGCCTGTCCAGTCATCAATCTCAAGAGCTGTAGCATAATCTGTTACAGATGTTCCAAGAATCGGAATAGAATCTGTAGCTGCTGCTGCTGCCTGAAGTGGAGCTGTTGCATTAGACAGGATCAGATCTACGTTGCTGGATACAAACTGGTTAACGATTGTAGCACATGTTGCAGAATCACCGGAAGCGTTCTGCTCATCAAATGTTACGGAATCACCAAGATCCTCTTTGATGGCATCCATAAATCCCTCAGTTGCAGCGTCCAGAGCCGGATGCTGAACCAGCTGGCAGATACCGATTGTGTAAGAGTCAGCAGACTCTTCAGCTGCTGTAGACTCTGCTGCTGCGGATGAAGCTGCTGCAGGTGCTTCCTCAGCTTTAGATCCGCATGCTGTCATTGATGCAGCCATTGTTAAAGCTGCTACAAGTGCAATTGCTTTTTTCATTTTCATGTTCCCCTTTTTA
>JAKSRN010000304.1 GCA_024403585.1 Lachnospiraceae bacterium
GAGAAGCGTGTGATATTGACCTTTCCCGGACGTGTCCTAAGAATCTGCTCAACAGATGCTGCTGCATCTTCATCCGTTTCGCCGGAAAATCCTGCGATATAATCCGTGCAGATTCTCATATCCGGATACGCCTCTCTTGCGCGGGAAATAATCTCCTCATACTCTTTTCCGGTGTAGCGTCTTCCCATCTGTTTCAGCACGGAATCAGACCCTGACTGCACCGGAATATGCAGGAAGCGAAAAATCTTCGGACTTTTTAAAACCTCAAGATACTCATCTAAAATCGGCAGAAGATTATCCGGGTTTGCCATCCCCACGCGAATCATAAAGTTTCCTTCAAGCTTGCTTAATTCGCGTAAGAGATAGGGAAGCCGTCTGTCTTTATCATCTCCGGTGAAATCAAGTCCCCATGATGCTGTGTCCTGCGCGGTGACCTGCAGCTCTGCAGCTCCTGCCTTAATACAGATTTTTGCCTGCTCGATAATATCTTCCGCAGAAAAACTAACCAGTTTCCCTCTGGCAAGGCGGGTAATGCAGTATGTACAGTGTCCGCTGCACCCACGGGCAATCTGGAGGACTGCGGTACGCGCAGAAGGCATTGTGCCGATTTTTTTCCAACAGGGATGAATTATTTCCGGATGAATTATGTGCGCTTTCGGAAACTGTGAACGCAGACGTTCTTCTGCAATCCCTGGAAGACAACCGGTTACAAACAGCTCTTTCTTCTCGAAGAGCGTCAGCCGCTCATACATGTGCTGCTCGGTTTTTTCAATAACTACGCAGGTATTTATGAGGACTGCATCAGCTTCTGCAGGCGTATCGGTTATTCTGCAGCCGTTTGCCTTTGCAATCTCAAGAATTTTATCAGTATCTCCGGCATTATATGTACACCCATAGGTCTCAGTATAGAGCGTGAGATTTTTCAGGAGATCAAAAGGAGTGCTGCCGGAGGTTTCCATGTCTTTATTATTTGCCGCCCGAAGAGATAAAAGATGATGACATGTCAGGAAAACATACCGACACTTTAATAATCTATCATGACTCATTATATTAGGTAACATAGCCCGTTAGTGTAGTGGTCAATCATGTAGGACTCTGGATCCTGCGACAGCAGTTCGAATCTGTTACGGGCTACTTTTCTTTTGTTTGTTTTTCAGTATGATTTAATCATCGGTAGTTTCATCTCTCTATGAATCATACATATAATCAGATATGAAACTCATCCGTTCCCCAACATTATCCCGCGCTCACGAGCTTGTTGTCCGCTACATTCTTGAAAAAGGATATTACTTAAAAACCGAGAATGGAGAAGAAACCATGGAGACGGATGAAATCTGCATCACCGTCGAAACACCGCTTGAATCTCCCATGGTTTCATCTGCCTCCAGATTCAAGGAATCCTTTTTGGAAGAGTATGCAAAGAACCTGATTTGCGGTTCTGACGCTGTCTTTGAGTATGACTATCACGGACGTTTGTTTGACTGGGGATGCGGGCTTGAGATGAACGGAGAAATCCATCAGGACCAGATACAATACATCATCGATAAACTTGCCGCAAATCCGGAAAGCAGACGTGCTTTAGCTATAACATGGTGTCCTCCGGTGGATGAATCACTCAATGACTGCCCCTGTCTGCAGCTTGTGCAGTGCGTTGTAAGAAACGGAAAACTCGATATGAAAATCATCTTCAGAAGCAACGATATGCTCTCTGCTGCCGGCTCAAACATGTATGCCCTTGTCTGCCTGCAGAAACATATCGCTGACGCGCTGAATCTGCCTGTTGGAACATATACTCATATCTCACTTGTGCCGCACGTCTATTTCAGACGTGATGCAGCAGACATTCCGCCGTTCTGCAAAAACGGCGCAGAGTTTACTCCGGCACCGGAAGTCTGTAAAGCCTGCGGTCAGTGTTCCAAAGCAAACCGGTGAACAAAACGGCATTATCAATTCCTCTTCGTATCTTTCTTTTTATCTCCGGTCTTTACATAATGGGGCTTGGGGTTGCTCTCTCGGTAGCAGCTGATTTAGGAACATCTCCTATCTCCTCATTGCCGTTTGTGCTGGGTGTTGTAACTCCTCTTTCGATGGGGGCAATCACCTTTATCATGAATATGGTATTTGTTCTTCTCCAGATTCTGATTCTGAAGAAGGACTTTAAGAAATGGTATGTCTTACAGATTCCAGGACTCTTCCTCTTCAGCGCGTTCATTGATTTGAATAACTATCTGTTATCCGGCGCTTTTTTGGATGCATACTGGCAGCAGTTTCTGATTATGCTTGCAGGCTGTGTTGTTCTCGCCTTCGGCATCTTTCTCCTGATTAAAGCGGATTTTGTCATGATGCCCGGAGATTTTCTTGTGCGGATTATATCAAAGGTTACAAAAAAGAACTTCGGGCATGTCAAAATAGGTTTTGACTGCATAATTGTTGCCGCCGCTGCAATAGTTTCATTTGCATCTCTGCAGAGTATTGTAGGAATTCGTGAAGGTTCTCTTGTCGCAGCAGTTCTTGTGGGCTTTATCGTAAATTTCTACGGCAGACTTTTCACTCGTCCGGGATTGAAACGTAACCGTCTTCAGGACCCACAATAATGTGGTCAAGCACGGGGATGCCCAGGAGCTGCCCGCAGCGTTTCATAACCTGCGTCATACTGATATCAAGTTTGCTCGGTTCAAGTCTTCCGGACGGATGATTATGGACGATAATTATTGCCGCCGCACGGTCTGATATGGCATCTGCAAATATCTCACGGGGGTGTACCTGACAGTTGTCCAGAATTCCGCGGGTAATCAGGCGGATATTAATTACCTCATGTGCTCCCGTTAAGGAGATGACGATGAGATTTTCCTGTTTTTCGAAGCGGTACTGTGCTACAAACGGCAGTACATCGCTTGGTCTGTTAATCAATGCGCGGCG
>JAKSRN010000305.1 GCA_024403585.1 Lachnospiraceae bacterium
ACGGATCATGATCTCATTGCTGCGGGCAATGAATTTTGTCATGGCCTCTGCTCCTAAAGGTTTGTGAGCGATCATGGCCAGATCATAGAGCTGCTGGCAGAAGATCTCAACATCCTCATCCTTATGCTCCAGAATGTACTGAACCAGTGTATGTTTTGCATTCAGGATCAGAGTTGCCTGTGTTCCGAACATAGAAGCATCCATGCCAGCCATTCCATACATCTTCATCATCTCTTCCATACGACGGCTCTCCTCAGACAGAGTGATCATGGAAGATACGGATGCATCCTTCAGGTTCTCTACTTTTACTTCCAGCCCTTCAATACCGGTTGCTTTACGGAACAGCTCCTCCAGAGTAGCTTTCTGTTCTGTAAGGTCTGCACCCTCCTCTTTCAGATCCTCTGTCAGATCTGCGTCGATTCGCTGGAATTTCACTTTATCGTTCGCACGCTCTACATGTGTGATAAATGCTGAATCAATCTTATGCTGCAGAATATATGCATTCATTCCCTGCGCACGGAACATATTGATGTACTGTGCCTGCTGGATCGGATCTGTTACATAGTAAATAGTAGTCTGTTTCTTCTCCTCTGTCGCAGCAGCCTCTGCACCTTCTGCTTTCTCCTCTTCAGGAACGATATCTTTCAGAGTCTGATACTTGTCATCCAAATCCTTGAACAGCATGAAGTTCATCATCTTGTCAGAGAATTTGGTGTCTTTGATGCAACCGAATTTGATGAATGGGTTGATGTCATCCCAGTATTTCTCATAGTTTTCACGGTCTGTCTTGCACATACCGGACAGTTTATCCGCTACCTTTTTGGAGATGTAATCAGAGATTTTCTTAACAAATCCATCATTCTGCAGAGCACTTCTTGAAACGTTCAGCGGCAGATCCGGACAGTCGATTACACCCTTCAGAAGAAGCAGGTACTCCGGAATCACCTCTTTGATATTATCTGCGATAAATACCTGATTGTTATAAAGTTTGATCACACCATCAATGGTATCGTACTCAAAGTTCAGTCTTGGGAAGTAAAGGATACCCTTCAGGTTGAATGGATAATCCATGTTCAGGTGGATCCAGAACAGTGGCTCTTTGTAATCCATGAAAGTCTTACGATAGAACTCTTTATACTCTTCCTCTGTACAGTTATTCGGATGTTTTGTCCACAGTGGATGAATGTCATTCACAGGAACAGGACGTTTTACGATCTTTACAGTCTCTTTGGCAGGTGTAACTTCCACCATTACTTTCTCGCCGTTCTCATTCTCCTGCTCCTCTGTCTCTGCAGGAACAGAGATACGCTCTACTACCTGATCGTCTTCCTTCAGGTCTGCCTCGTCGATGGTCTCGTACTCGGTTTCAGCATTTGCCTTGGAAAGGTAGATGTTCACAGGCATAAAGGAACAGTATTTCTCCAGAATCTCACGGATTCTGTACTCATTGGCAAACTCCAGACAGTCCTCGTTCAGATACAGAGTGATCTCTGTTCCGACTTCTGTTCTGTCTCCCTCGCCCATATCGTACTCTGTGCTTCCGTCACACTCCCAGTGTACCGGTTTTGCTCCCTCCTGGAAGGAAAGTGTATCGATATGTACATCGTCAGCTACCATAAATGCTGAATAAAATCCCAGACCGAAGTGTCCGATGATCTGATCCTCATCCGCCTTGTCTTTGTATTTCTCCATAAACTCAGTTGCTCCGGAGAATGCGATCTGAGTAATATACTCTTCTACCTCATCCGCAGTCATACCGATACCGTTATCGATAAATTTCAGGGTTTTGTTCATATCATCAACAATTACCTGAATTGTCGGTTTGTAACCATCCGGCAGAGCATACTCGCCTGCACCATCCAGTTTTTTCAGCTTGGTTACAGCATCGCATCCGTTGGACACCAGCTCACGTACAAAAATATCATGGTCGGAATACATCCATTTCTTAATGATTGGGAAAATGTTCTCGCTGTTAATTGAGAGATTTCCGTGTTTCATGCTCATATCTATTTCCTCCTTAAAAAAAGTAGTCTGATCTGTTTAAGAGATATCGGTAATATATCTCGACAAAAAATATCTTAGTACCAACAGGGAGGAAAGTCAAGAAAAAATTAGCACTCGCTACGCGCGAGTGCTAATACCATTATCATATATTCCGTTGCTCTTATTATTCAGTTGAACTACAGATCTGCTCTGTTCACAAAACGTTTCTTTAACAATCAAACATTAAAAACTGTCCATTTGGAAGGGCAAATACCTCATCCATCTCACGAAGTTCGTCGTTGCTGAGTCCCACAACATCAATCCCCATATCTTCCAGATATTCTTTGCATTCCTTCAGGCTGTTTAAAACAACTGCAAAGTTCTCCTCCAGAAAAATCTCCGCCTCTTCATAAGTCTCTGCTACAGGCTCATCATAAAGCTGTCCCTGATTTTCCAGGAAAAACTGAACAACCATCTCACTATACTCACCCATTGCTTCTCCTCCTTTTATGATTTTCCTTTTCTCACTCCTTGCAGGAAGTATTCCTGCTGCCTTCTATCGAATCCGTGCGTAAAACTCCATCCAACATCAGTCGGTTGTGTGTAGTTCATAATCAGATTCTAGCACGCATGCGACCATAAAGAAACTGCTTTTTGTCAGTATCGGAAAAACCTGGCTGAGGGCAAAAGAATAGCCCGATCGACATTAACTCTCATCGACCGGGCCATTAATGAATGTTCAGTAATTTCATTCTCTACACCTTCGCTTTCATCAAAATATTCAATTGTCCAAAAATATAAAACAGATAATACAATTGATTTCCAAACAGATCCGAAGCCTTTCCGAACCACTATCACCGGCCCACGCCCTGGAAGAAAATTCCTAAATCTAAGTGGTTGTTCTTATCTATTTGATGAGTTAATAGTATCAC
>JAKSRN010000306.1 GCA_024403585.1 Lachnospiraceae bacterium
AATCCTCTCTAATTTTTCATCTCACACAGCATTCTTCCCTATGGAGATGATTTTCTGCGGCACTCTTTTCAATTTTTTCATCTCATACAGCGCATCTCCCTATGGAGATGACTTTCTGCATCAATCCGCTCTAACCATTGATCCTGTAATTAGAGAAAAAAGTGTGATTTTTGTTTATAAGAAAAGAACAGCCCGGAACTACAGAATTGGCTGGAAGAATCTGTAATGTCTCTAAAAAAAACTAATAGGGACTGGGTTACAGGTTCATTGAACCTGTAACCCAGTCCCTGTGATCCATAAATCTATATTACCAGATCATCGTAGCCAGCTGCACGATAAGCGGCATAGTAACAACCGCCAGGAATGTAGAAACGATAACTGTCTCTACAGAATATGCATAATCGCAGTTGTGAAGCTGTGCATATACTGCAACATTGGAGCCAACCGGACAGGCAATTGCAATGAGAAGTGCTATTTTCATCTCATAATACTGTGCCGGGAGCAGAGTCAGAATTCCAAGGGCGATCAGCGGAATGATGATCAGTCGGAAAAGGGCTACCATGTAAAGAGAGGTCCTCTTTACCAGATCCTTCACATCCATCTGTGCCATATAAACACCGATGGTAAACATTGCCAATGGAGTGTTGATTCCTGCAAGATGTCCAATCGCTTTTCCAATCAGTTCCGGCATAGGAAGACCGGTGAAGAAAAAGATCAGGCCAATGATAATTCCCACCATAAACGGCGCTTTCAACACTCTCTGAATGGAGAGCTTTTCCTTTCCCCCTTTCATCAGAGATACCCCATATGTCCACTGAAGCATATTTAAGAAAGCAATAAAGGATGCAATATAGAACACTGCACCGTTGTTTAAACAGGAAACAATGATCGGTACTCCAAAAAATCCAGGGTTTGAAAAGGATGAAGCAAAAGTCGCAATTGCATCTTTCTTAAAAATGACTCTGGACACCAGAATTGCCATAGCCAGAAGCACTGCAGCCAGCAATGCACTGATGGCAAAACCGATGATGCGCTCTCTGGTTCGTTCTACTTGAAATCCATTGATGATGACACAGGGAAGAGATAAATAGATGAGAATATTTCCCAGACATTTATTTCCTTCCAGGGAAAGCTTTTTGGTTTTAAACAGTGCAAATCCGCAGCCCGCCAGGAGCAGCATGATCAGCACCTGTTTTAATAAGATAAAAGTCATAGTTTTTTTGCCTCCAAAAATTCAGATATAACACCAATTCTATTTCTGACTTGCAAGATATGCTGCTTTTCCTTCATCATAAAGATTTTTGCCTTCTCTGTCAATGATGACTACCAGCGGCATATCTTCTACATAGAGTCTTCGGAGGGCTTCTGCACCAAGATCTTCATATGCGATCAGTTCTGCTTCTTTGATGCATTTTGCCAGCAGGGCACCTGCACCGCCAATGGCACCAAAGTAAACACCGCTATATTTCTTCATGGCCTCCACAACTTCCGGAAGTCTCGCACCTTTTCCAATCATACCGCGGGCACCAACACTCATCATGGTTGGTGCGTAAGCGTCCATACGACCGCTGGTGGTAGGTCCGGCGCTTCCGATGACCTGTCCCGGTTTTGCAGGGGTAGGTCCTACATAATAAATAGTGGCATCGGCAGGATCAAATGGAAGTTTTTCTCCTCGGGCAAGTGCCTCGCACATACGTTTATGTCCTGCATCACGGGATGTATAGATGGTTCCGGTTACCAGAACGCTCTCTCCTGCGTGAAGGGTCTTTGCCAGTTCCTCAGTAAGAGGTAATGTGATCTTTCTTGCCATCTTAAATCACCTCCGTTTTATGTCTGGTAACATGGCAGTTGATGTTGACTGCACATGGCATACCGGCAATGTGGGTTGGCAGGGTCTCGATATTTAAGCCAATGGCTGTGGTCTTACCGCCAAAGCCCTGTGGTCCGATTCCCAGTTTATTGATTTTTTCCAGCATTTCTTTTTCCAGATCTGCATAGAATGGATCCGGATTCTCGGAATCGATCGGTCTCATCAGTGCTTTCTTTGCCAGAAGTGCGCATTTGTCAAAGGTTCCGCCAATGCCTACACCGACTACCATAGGCGGACATGGGTTAGGTCCTGCGGTCTCTACGACTTCCAGAATGAAATCCTTGATTCCCTGAAGTCCTGCAGATGGTTTAAACATGCGGATCATACTCATATTTTCACTTCCAAAGCCCTTTGGACCTACGGTCACTTTAATCTGATCACCTTCTACAATTTCAGTGTAAAGCATCGCCGGTGTATTATCTCCGGTATTTCCACGGCGAACAGGATCCTTTACAACCGATTTACGCAGATATCCTTTGTCATATCCACGGCGAACCCCCTCATTTACCGCATCGGTAAGAAGTCCGTCCACAATATGAACATCCTGCCCGATCTCCAGGAATACACAGGCCATTCCGGTATCCTGGCAGATCGGTACATTCTGCGTATCTGCAATCTCAAAGTTCTCAATAATATTATCCAGTACCCCCTGAGCGATTTCCCAGTCTTCGCATGCACGGCAGTTTCTGATCGCGCATTTGACATCTTCCGGAAGATGCTCATTGGCACTGATACACAGACGCTCTACAACGTCTGTGATCTGGCTTGCTTTAATCTCACGCATGGTTCTTATCTCCTATCTTTCATGACGCGCATAGTTTGGAAGCAGCATAGGGGAAACAACTCCTGTATTCAGATCTGCTGCCTTCAGTTCTTCTGCATATGCTTTAATATGATCCAGGTTCATCTCGCCCAGTTCCACCTCTTTGCATTTTGCAGCTGCTTTCTTGCCTGCATTTCTTCCAAATACGATGACATCCAGAAGTGAATTTCCCATCAGACGGTTTCTTCCATGGATTCCGCCTGCTGCCTCTCC
>JAKSRN010000307.1 GCA_024403585.1 Lachnospiraceae bacterium
TTCCTGCTACAGTACCGAATGCTGAAAGTGCTGCCATTCCAAGTGCAAGATTCTTTTTCATTGTGTAAGAAAAGTTCTTTTTGTTCATCATATGTTTCTTCTCCTTTGTGTTGTTCTGTTGTTTCCTATGTACTTAGTGTAGCATCCAGTCCTTACATAGTTCTTACACGAAAACAAATATATTTGGGTGATATTGCAACCTTTGGGGACAGGTACATTTCGGTGACATTTGTGTCCTGGGGGGCAGATACATTTCGGTGACCTTCCACACAAAGAAAGTGGATCACACCCCTGCGACCGACCCGCTCTCTTTACCCTTCTCTTTCTGCCTCTGAAAGCACCAGATCCCACGTAAATAGGCCGGCTTTTCAGCCGGCCATTCACAAAGAAGAAAAGGATACAGTTTTTATATGGACCCTGTCTCCAGGGGATCTTGTCTTTATTCTCTTTTGTAATTATTTACTTTTTGTAATTTCTTTATTCAGAACTCTATTGTTTTCTGTTGGCAAAGCGGACATTCACAGTCCGCTCTGCCACATGCTCAGAATCAAGCTGCTGCAAGCTCTGCATCTGCTGCGAAATCATCATTGATGTGCAGTCTCAGTGTTCTCATCTCGTCTTTGCTCAGATCCATGTTGTCTACTTCATCATATGTGAAAGCAACTACCAGTTTCTGATTTCTTGCGTCTGTGAGCATTCCTTTGATCTTGTCGATTTCGTCCTGAGACATCTCGCCATCCTGTTTTGCAGCTTTGATCTCGCTGATTACATCTGCTTTTACTGCTGCTGCTTTCTGGATACGCTCTGCTGCCTCTCGTTTAGCCTGCTCCTCTGCATCGATTCTTGCCTGGAGCTCTGCAATTTTCTGTGCCAGCTGCTCCTCAAGTGATTTTTTCTCTGCCTGTGCCTGCTCTTTTGCTGCTCTCTCTCCTGCGAGCTGGTCCTGAGCTGCTTTGCTCTCTGCCTGTGCCTGCTCTTTTGCTGCTCTCTCTCCTGCGAGCTGGCCCTGAGCTGCTTTGCTCTCTGCCTGTGCCTGCTCTTTTGCTGCTCTCTCTGCTGCAGTCTGGTTCTGAGCGGATTTCATATCTGCCTCTGCTTTTTCTCTAGCTGCTTTCTCTTTACCGGTCTGATCCTGAGCTGCTTTCATGTCTGCCTCTGCTTTCGCTCTAGCTGCTTTCTCTTTGCCGGTCATATCCTCAGCTGCTTTCTTAGCTGCCTCTGCCTCTTTCTGTGCATTCTCTGCTTTTACTTTTGCGTTATGCTCCTCTGCAGTTTTCTGCTCTGCTGCAGTTTTATTTTTCATTGCTTTCAGTGCCAGGGTTTTCTCTGCCTCTGCTGCATCTGTTGCTTCTGTAGCTTTCTGCATTGCTGAAATAACAGCCTGATCTGTTCCTGTTTTCAGTTCATCGAACTCTACGGTTTTCTCTGCCTCTACGGCTGCTCTTCCGTCTCTGTTGCCCATTCCAAATCCTACAACTCCGCTTGTTACTGCTGTAAGTGTTAATACGCCGATCAGTGCTGCTACGATTCTTTTCTTCATGATGTTTTCTCCTTTTTTCTGTGTTTGTTTTTCTTGTTTTTTGTTTGTTCTTTCGCGTTCTGCGATGTGTTGTTGTGTTGTTGTTTTCTATGTACTTAGTGTAGCATCCGATCCTTACACGGTTCTTACACGCCAGATAATTTTGTTGGCATTTTCAGGGGGCACATTCTTTAATGTACTTCTGCAGTATATGTATCTGTAAAGGAATCATATACAAGGTTGATGCTGATATCAGTTGGATCCTCTGCAGCCTTCAGGTTGACACGGTCAAAGGTAACTCCCTCTCCATCCTCGTCAGCTGCTCCAATAGTGATTACAGCATGATCAGAGTCAAATGAAAAATCCATGGAACCGGTCTCAAAATCCACCGGAAGATCAAAACCATCCAGTACGTTCTCGCCCCAGTCATCAGAATCTGGTGTTGTGATGTAAAGCTGAGCCACATCAAAATCCATGTTGTTGATGATGTTAAGGCTAACGTCATCGTAGGAGATCACTGTTCCGTCATCTCCGGAAGTCTTTCTATAAGATGTAAGATTTCCATCCGCATCCTTTGTGGTAGTCTCTGTTGTCTCGGTATGAGAAGATCTGCCGGAACCGGATTTCTCGGAAGTAGTAGTTGTTGTAGTTGTTGTGCTTGTTCCGTCTGCATTGGTTGTTGTTGTGCTTGTTGTTTTGGTCATATGAGCTGAAAATCCACATCCTGTTGTCATAACTCCTGCAAGTCCAAGTACCATAGCTGCTACTGCAAATGTTTTTTTCATATCCCTTTTCTCCTTTTTCTTCTTTGTATATATTCTTTGTTTTTCTTCTTTTTTGTGTTCCGCGTTTTGCGGTGTTGTGTTGTTCTTGATGATGTTACTATAGCAAGCGTGTTTTAATGCAGGTTAGACGGTACCATAACAAAACCTTAACAATATTGAACACGCATAAGCATTCCTCTTCCTCGATGTCGTGGAGACATAGGGAGGGGTAAAAGGGGGATGCTTATGTCAGGAGGAGTCAAAGCTCCTCCTGACAAAGATGCGTAGCAGCTGCGTGTTCATGAGCATGAAGCAGAGCGGAATGCGAATGTCCGCTTTACACAAATAGAGACAGGTACAAAAGTTTGCAAAAAGTCAACCTTTGTACCTGTCTCCATAACTATCACTATATTTTGATTTGATTAAGCTTCTACAGTCTCCTCAGATGTTTCAGTCACCTGGATTTTCATCTCTGGCTTAACGAAACTGAGAGAGATCAGAAGTCCACCTGTCATCATCAGCTCAACTGCAATCATGCAATCTGCAACAAGCAGACCTGTAAATGGATTTGCAAGAACCAGCAGTCCCAGAATAACATTCAGAACGC
>JAKSRN010000308.1 GCA_024403585.1 Lachnospiraceae bacterium
TGCAGAAGAAGCGGAAGAGAAAGCTGTTGTGGCAAAAGAAGCAGGAACACAGCGTCTCTGTGCCTGCTGCGGTGCACCAATCTCTGAGAAATATGAAATCTGCGAGATCTGCGGATGGGAAGATGATCCGGTCCAGAACAGGGATCCGGAATTTGAAGGCGGAGCAAATCAGCAGTGCCTGAATGAATACCGCAAGATTTATATGAATAAGAAAGCAGCAGAAACGAAGGCTGCACAGGAGAACAAGGCAGAATGAAAAAACTGGCACCGCTATTAGTTCTTCTGGCAGGAATCCTGTGGGGCTGTATGGGAATCTATGTACGCATTCTGAATGCGGCAGGTCTCTTTACCATGAACATTGTATTCATGCGGGCCTTACTCACCAGTATTTTGCTGGGTGGTAGCCTGTTGCTCTTTAAAAGATCCATGCTGAAGATTCGCCTGAAGGATCTCTGGTGTTTTCTGGGGAACGGAATCTGCAGTATTGTATTCTTCAATTTCTGCTATTTTAAGGCAATCACGGTTACTTCCCTGTCGGTTGCCTGTATTCTGCTGTATACGGCTCCGATCATTATCATGGTGCTGGCCTTTTGCCTGTTTCATGAAGGATTTACAAAGAGGAAACTGCTGGCTCTTGCAATGACTTTTGTGGGTTGTGTGCTGGTAACCGGTGTACTCAATGACACAGGGAGTGTCACTATGCAGGGAATCCTGCTGGGTCTTGGAGCAGGACTGGGCTATGCCCTCTATTCCATCTTCAGTCGTTTTGCACTGGATCGGGGCTACCATACACTGACCATTACTTTTTATACATTTCTCTTTGCGGCGGTGGGGGCAGCATGTCTCACACCTGCAGGAGAGGCGATCAGGTTGGGACTGGGCAATCCGAAAGCCGGGGTGACCCTGCTTCTGCTTGCGCTGGCAGCAACGATCATTCCGTATCTGACCTATACGCTGGGACTTCAGCATATGGATACCAGTAAAGCTGGTATCATAGCTTCTGTTGAACCGGTAGCGGCAACGATGGTGGGCGTTCTTCTGTATGGAGAGGGGCTGAGCGTAACCGGAGTGCTGGGAATGGTGCTGGTTCTGACTGCGCTTGCAATCTGTTCTAAAGAATAATGAAGTATCTGTTCTGAACGTCGATTTAAATGCAAAAAGATGAGAATCCATTTGGATTCTCATCTTTTTTGGTGTCCGGAAGGACTAATTAATATCAATCGTCACGAATCTTGCTGCTTCATCCTGCTGTCTGTCTTCTGCAAGAAGTTTCTCTGCCTCTGGCTTCTGAGCGATCGGGTAGATACCCAGACGGGAGAAGGACTGGTTTTTCTGATACAGGATGAAAAAGTCTTCTCTGTCTTTGTAGTCACAGATGAAGAACATACCGGTTTTTTCTTTGGTGACCGGATGGAAGGTGGCATATCCTTTTCGTGCGCCTGCTTCGCAGAGCTCCAGCATGAAGTCTGCCTCAGAATCCTTGTAACCTTCATTGCCTGCACCTGCAAAATAGATGGAACTCCACTGGGAGAAGAGGCGGGCATAGGTCACTGGTGCCGGTGTTTTTTCTGCAACAAATGCAGTATAAAGATCATCGTATTTCATATCACCTTCACGACAGGAAAGGAACTGGAATTTGGTCAGCACCATGCTTCTTTCTCGGAGAAGATCCAGCATGGCAAGAGAAGATGTATCATTCTTGTCCATGTCCATGATGATCAGATTTCCTGCAGGAGCCACCAGATCTGACAGAAGGTTGAGCTGAGTATTGTACTGTTTTTTTCTGGTTTCAAGCTGCTCGGAAAAAGCCTGGAAACGGCACTTTTCCAATGAGCAGTTTTCGTCCAGAACACGCAGTGCCAGCACGGTATCGAACTGTTTTCCGGCCAGTTTTGTATAGTCGCTGTTCATGAAAACGATGTTTTCCAAACCGAGTCTGCTGCGGATCTCCTTTGCAATAGTGATAGCATTGGCAGATGCATCTACCGCAAGGAAGGTGGATTCCGGAAGGATAGACGCCAGAAAACAGGTGATAATACCGTTTCCGCAGCCGATATCCAGAACGGTTTTGCCAAACTGTTTACGGATGCTGTTGAGCCATGCACAGGTATTGCGGATGATGTCCGCATCCTGGAAACAGGTCATCAGCATGCTGAAATCAAAGTCAGAGTGGATGAAGTCATAGCGGTCGTTAACATGATCGATGTCTTTTTTCATCTCGATGGCATCAAAAGCGGCAAAGAGATTGCGGGCTCCTTCTGCACCGTAGGTGTCTGTAAGAATCTGCCCCAGATTACTTGTTTTTTTGATATTGACCTTGTTGAGATATGAGGTCACTACATTTTTCTTTTTTCCTGATGCCACGTCTGCATCCTCCTTCTATTTACATAGGATAGGGGATCTGTCCAAAGGACAGGAATCCGAATCCCTGTCATAATCCGTATCTATTATAGCAGATGAGAGTGGCTCCTGTCATCCTATGCGTGAAACTGAAAATAATACCATGAAAATAATAAGGCTTGTGTAAGGTTTGTGTAAGATAACTTTGATATAGTGATCTCAGGTTGAGAAACAAACCGATGTAAAAACATCAAAACAACAAACATCACAAAAAGAAATTATGTTCACACAGGAGGAAAACACAATGAGAAAAGAAACAAAAAAAGGAAGCAAAAAAGGTGCAATCGCATTAGCAATGGCAGCAGCACTTACAGTTACAGCATTTACAGCAATCGCTACATTTGGAACAAATGTGACACCTGTAAATCCGATCAATAAAGAGCAGACAAAAGAGCCTGAGAAACCGACACCAGTAGTACCTGTAGAGGAGCATGAGGACGGCGGAACAGTTGTTACAGAGAATGTAAAAGCAAATCTTCCGGAAGATCT
>JAKSRN010000309.1 GCA_024403585.1 Lachnospiraceae bacterium
ATCTGCGAACTGCTGTCTTTCCATTCACTCTGATTGATCGGTGCCTTGCTGCTTTCATTCATAATCAATTGAGGAATAGCCCTCCTTTGGTTGGCATTGAGCAGTCGCAGAGAAATCATTCAATAACAGATTATCCTCGATTCCCGGTACTTCTCCTTGTTCTAATCTCTGTAATCGAAGAATTGCTTCTAACACTCCTCCTGCAATACACCTTGCCTTATCCGAAACTGTAAAACAGTTATTGTATTCCTCTGCCCTAGGATCAATGTCCGCAATCTTAAACCCTTTTGTAACAGGAAATCCATCTCTGATCAGTCCACGAAGCAGACCGTCGATAGTAGCCTGTACTGGGATGATCGCTCCGTCAGCACTTTCAATCCGAGCTATAACGTCACCTTTTTTTACGGTATCAGTAATCTTGCATACGTTATACAAAATCCCTTCAGCCGGGCTATGGATCACACGCTCTTTATCAAAACCGGCGATTTTTCCCGGAATACCTGTATTGGGAGCCGCCGGACCACGGTAGATCACCCTTCCAAGGTTGTGCCCCCTCTTGGTTTCAATAACAGCATCCACATCCTCTCCGGCAGTAAAACCAGGCCCAAGTGCAATGGTGATCGGCGCCATGGAACGACTGGTTCCAAGATTTTCCTTCGCCAGAATACCATCCACCAGTGCCAGAGGCCGCAGTTCTTTCAGACAGTTACAAGCAGGATCCACCAGCAGTGTCAGTCTTCCCATCTGTAAAAATTCTCTGGCTTCGTCCAGATTTTTTGCCAGATAGCAGGTCGTGCCTTCTATGGTTTGGGTGCCCTGATAGACAGCTTCGGAGAAGGCAACATTTCTCCTGATGGCGGATGGTTTTGCGATTTCCAGAATGAGGACGGCATATCCGCACGCACGAAGTTTCATGATGGTACCGGAAGCGATATCACCGCCGCCACGCACCAGGATCAGAGACTGCTCCCCGAAACAATCATGGTTTGATAACTTTTCCTGCATTACTCATCATCTCCACAATATCATACATATTAGTCACCCCGCCAACTGCGAGCTTCTCAGACAGACCATAGAAGTTCAGACATGTTCCGCAGGTGAAGATCTCTACACCCTCAGACTCCAGAAGTTTCAGATCTTCCAGACTGTCAGAGCCCTCACAGCTGAGGTAAGCGCCACTATTATAAAGAAGAATTGTCTTTGGATAAACATCCTGTTTTGTCAGTGCAAAGATAAATGCCTTCATCAGTGTCTTTCCTAACGCCTCTTCTCCCTGTCCCATCTGGTTGGAAGAAAGCACTACTACGTTATTGCTCTTTGCACATGGGATGCATTCCTCTTCCTCTGCCTCAGCAACAGGCTCCTCTGCAGGTGCACCTGCTGTGATCACTACTTTGTACTCGTTGTCAGCAATTTTCTCAGACTGTACGCCATGGTTTCTGACGTTGGCAAATTTGGTCAGGTTCTGAACGGCGATCTCATTATCTACCAGAACCTCTACGATTTCACCCTGGCTCATGTTTTTCATCTCGTTCTTTGTGTTTACTACTGGAAGTGGACATGCTAATCCTCTTGCGTCTACGATATGGTTCATATTCTTTTCCTCCCTATTGTTCTTGTATTTTTTTATTCTTTGTAATTCTCATATTGGAATTTATATATAAAGAGCATTTGCTCTTTGTATTCTATATGGATTGAATCCTTTGATCTGGTTTGTTTTCTGCCCGACTTGAATCATCTGGCTTGATTTGTTTTTATTGCCTGGAGCAAACAACTTAACATAATATGCTTTCTCTTGCTTAAACCAAATCATCTGACAAGGATCGCCTTCTCCTGTCTTTCAGTAATCTGCCCCACAATTTTTGCAGGCAGTCCGACAGCATGCATTTTTTCAGTGATTTCCTTAGCACAGGCTGCATCTACGCTGACCAGAAGTCCGCCGGAAGTCTGTGGATCAAAGAGCACTTCTTCCATAGCGAAGCTAACACCCTGAAAATCCACCTGATCTCCGATAAAGTTTCTGTTTTTCTGTCCGGCTGCTGTCAGATAGAATTCATCTGCATAATTTTCAACTTCTGCAAAGCGCGGAATCTCGCAGGAATCGATTTCTGCAGAATACTGGTCACCCAGCATCTCACTCAAGTGCACCAGGAAACCGAATCCGGTTACATCGGTACAGGCATGCACATCGTACTCTTTCAGGATTTCTGACGCATACTTATTCAAAGTGGTCATGGACTCCACCGCCTCGTCAACCATCTGCTCAGATGCTTCCTTAATACGGTGGGCTGTCATGATTATGCCCACACCCAGCTTCTTAGTCAGGATCAGAGCATCCCCTGGTTTGCAGCCTGTGTTCTGCCAGATATGGTCTGGATCTACCAGTCCGGTGACACTCAGTCCGTACTTGATGTCAGCATCTGCAATGGAATGACCGCCAGCCAGAACCGCTCCTGCCTCCATCACTTTCTCATTGCCGCCCTGCAGAATCTTGCCCAGAATGTTCATATCCATCTCTTCCGGAAAACACACGATGTTCAGAGCACTGAGCACCTGGCCGCCCATGGCATAGATGTCACTGAGTGCATTGGTGGCAGCTACCTTGCCGAAGAGATATGGATCTTCCAGCATTGGTGGAAAGAAATCCAGGGTAGAAACAATGGCCTGTTTGTCATTGATCTTGTATACTGCGGCATCGTCGTTGCCGTCAAATCCAACAAGAAGATTCGGGTCAGCCTTTTTAGGCAGCTTCGACAGTACTCTTTTCAGGGCGCCGGCACCCAGTTTGGCAGTACAGCCACCGCCTTTACAAAAAATAATATCTTCCATATATAGTTACCTTTCTGTTTCGTTTCTATTTATTCAGTCTATAAATC
>JAKSRN010000031.1 GCA_024403585.1 Lachnospiraceae bacterium
ATCCTGACGGCAAAGGCGATGGATAACAAGGAAAGAATGCTGACTGCGGTGGAGGATTATCTGTGGCAGGATGCATTTACTGAATATTTCTGTAAGATTATGTAACGGGAGAGGGCTATGGATATTAAAAATATGATAATCGGAATAGATATGAACAGAGATGGCTCTCAGATCTGCTACTATGACAAGGAGACTGGGGATGCGGTCAGCGTACCTGTGAAGGCAGGAACAGAACTGCTGACTTTTCCTACGCTTCTTTGCGTAGTTCCTGCTGATCACTCCTGGTACTATGGAATTGAGGCCCGTTACTTTGCTGAGAAGAAAAACGGTTTTCTCATCGATCAGCTCTATGATCTCTGCGCGGACGGAACCAGTCTCTGGGTGGAAGGAAAAGAGTACACAGGTGCAGAACTGCTGGCCATCTTCCTGGAAAAGGTGCTTGGCATGGTGGGAGTAACAAGACCATCGCAGCAGGTGGCCTGCCTGATGATCACTGTACCAAAACTGACCCGTTATTTTGTAAAAGCGATCCGGGAGGCCTATGCATATCTGGGAATCGCCAGAAACAGAGGCTATCTGCAGGATTACAAGGAAAGCTTTTTTGTACATACCATGTTCCAGAAACAGGATGTGTGGGCAAGAAAGAACGGATTGTTTGAGTTCAGAAACGGCCAGGTGCATTTTTCGGAGCTGGAATTGAATTTCCGCACCAAACCTGTGACTGCCTATGTGACTGATAAGGGAAGTGCTCCGTTGCAGGGCAATTCGGAACAGAAGGATCAGAGTCTCCTTTCCTTCATCAGAAAGAGCCTGGGAGAAGACCTGTATTCCGGAATCTTCCTGCTGGGAGATGAATTTGACCAGAGCTGGGCAAGAGAATCAGTGAAAGCCTTGTGTAAGGGGCAGAGGAAGGTATTTGGCGGAAGCAACCTGTACGCGAAGGGAGCAACCTATTCTGCGAAGGAGAAGGTGGAAGAGAGACATCTGAAGGGCTTCCTCTATGTGGGAAGCGATCTAGTCCGCTACAATATCTCCATGGAGCTCCAGGTACAGGGCGTGATGACGGTGTATCCGCTGATCGCGGCCGGCGTGAACTGGTACGAGACAGCGGTAGATATTGAGATCATTCTGGATCAGATGGAGTCACTGACTTTCCTGGTGAGCAGGATGAATGAGAAAGCCCGTAAAAAACTGGTGATGGAGCTTCCGGGTCTTCCTAAGAGACCGGGAAAAACCACAAGGCTGAAGGTACATATGGAATATGAAGCTGCAGGAAGATGCCGTATCGATGTGGAGGATCTGGGCTTTGGCGAGATGTTCCCGTCCAGCGGTTTAATCTGGCGTGAGATGATGGAGGATCAGGGCTGATGGGAATTGCAATTTTATGTCAGATCCCCAGGGCTGAAAAACCCTGGTTTCTGGAAAATATCGGCTTGAATATATATTCGGCAGAGGAACTGGGATACTTTATCTGCAACAATCTGTCTCTGGTGGATGAATCTATTGTCTGCGAAGGCCTTGTTGAATGGGTGAAAGCAGAGCTGAAGCAGCCGCGTCTTGCCTTGAAGCTGCATCAGATCCTGAACGGTCCTTATACAGAGAGAGATTTCATTCTGGCTTTTCTGAAAGAGACCTCTTATATGAATTCCAAGGAGCTTGCAGCGCTGGATCAGCAGCTGCAGGAACTGACCGATAAACCACAGGCAGTACGCCTTAAGAAGAAGGCGGATACCCTGATGAATCATGGAAAATACAACCGTGCCCTGAAGTATTATCAGGAGGCTCTGGTCTCAGAGGATAAGGGCGGTCACGGTACACAGTTCAGAGGAACCATCTATAACAATCTGGGCTGCGTCTACGCAAGACTCTTTCTGATGGAAGAGGCCTGCGAGTATTTCAGACTGGCTTATGAAGACATCCATACACTTTCAGTATTGAAGAGTTATCTCTTCTCCATCTTTATGAAAGATGGGGAGAAGGTATACAGGCAGAAGCTGGATGAGTTTGGTGTGGATGAAAAGAGCCGCATCAAACTGGCAGAAGAAATCGCGAGTGTCCAGATGCCGGATATGCCGGAAAATCTGGATGCATCACTGGAGCAGTGGACTGCTGCTTACCATAAGAGCACAGACCTGTAAAGAATCTGGGCGATACGAATAACGAGATGAACAAAAAAACAGATTAGCAACCTGGATATGGTTGCTGATCTGTTTTTCTTTTTCTGTATATGAAGTATACGAACCGAGTAGGAGTCAGCCTGCTTGATTTTATGCGACGGCAATATGCCCGGGATAAGCTCGCATGGATTTGACGACTGCCCGATCAGAATCTAAAGCTAGTTTAGCTTAGACCTCTTCGCCACGATTGAATTTTTCTACTACCTTATGGATTCTGTTGGATGGATCCAGAAGAGATCCCATAGAACCGTCATGGTTCAGAGTATCGATCATATAAGCAATGAATTTACTCATATCGCAGCCTACGTAATAAGGCTTGCTGAGCAGTTCAGGATCCTGATAGATCAGGTTGGTTGTGATCAGTTTGGTGAAAAGACCTTCCTCATAAGCACGGTCGAATTTCTCAAGGCCACTGGTGAAGAGACCGAAGGTTACGCACATATAGATGTTGCGGGCTTTGCGTTTCTTTAACTCGCGGGCAACGTCCAGAATACTGGAGCCGGAAGAGATCATATCATCAACGATGATCATATCTTTTCCTTCTACATTGGTGCCCAGGAACTCGTGGGCAACTACCGGATTGCGGCCGTTGATGGTTGTGGAGTAATCACGGCGTTTGTAGAACATTCCCATGTCTACTCCCAGGTTGTTTGCCATGAAGATGGCACGTTTCATGCCGTTCTCGTCAGGGCTGATGACCATCAGGTGATCGGAATCGATCTTCATATCAGGAGCATTTCTCAGAACGTTTTTAATGAACTGGTGGGTTGGGGTGATGGTCTCGAAGCCGTGCAGAGGAATAGCATTCTGTACACGTGGATCATGAGCATCGAAGGTGATGATATTGTCAACACCCATCTCAACCAGCTCCTGCAGAGCAAGGGCACAGTCCAGAGAATCACGCATAACACGTTTGTCACGGCGGCTCTCATAGAGGAATGGCATGATCACGATGATGCGGCGGGCTTTACCGCCAACAGCAGAGATGATTCTCTTCAGATCCTGGAAGTGATCATCCGGAGACATGCGGTTTTCCATACCACATACTGTGTAGGAAAGAGAGTGGTTGCAGACATCTACGAGGAAGAAGAGGTCATCACCACGAACAGATTCCAGGATGGTTCCCTTTCCTTCGCCGGATCCGAAACGAGAGTTTTTGATATTGATCAGATAGGTTGGGCGGATATACTCTGAAGACAGATCATTGACAGCTGCTGCACAGGATCTGTTTTTGCGCCATTTTACGATATAGTCATTGACCTTGTCTCCAATCTCAGCGCAGCCGGCCAGCGGAATGATGCCCAGGCGTCCTACAGGAAGGGAGTCGTAATAGTTGTTCTGTGTTGTCATGATGTTGGTCCTCCTGATAATTGTTTCTGGATACGGATGTCTTTTCCGTACATGAAGATCATCTTATAACTGCTGAGGATTCTTGAAAAGATTCTTTCTGAATAGCTGGCCCGCAGATTTTCCATGGAAAGATTCGTGGAAATGATGGTGGCCTTGTGATCCAGAATTCTCTGATTGATGCAGAGAAAGAGCTGAGAGGTGATAAAACTGTTGTTTAGCTCTGAGCCCAGATCGTCAATGATCAGCAGGTCGCAGTCAAAAATATGGCTGTGAGTTTCTGTTAATGAATAATCCGTGGAAAACTTTCTGGCTTCCAGGGAATCAAATAATTCAAATGCTGTCAGATACAGCACGCTGAATCCTTTTTCAATCAGCTCCTTGGCAATGCAGTGAGAGAGGAACGTTTTGCCGACACCTGTGTCACCATAGATGCAAAGATTGCTGAAGTCACTTCCGAACGTATCCACAAACTGTCTTCCGATATTTCTGGCGCGTTCTGCAATCTCTCTGGCAGAGCGGCCGGTTTTAGGATCGATCAGCGTGTCGGGATAATAATCCAGACGGAAGCTGTCAAAATTTTCTTCCTGCAGGATCTCCTTCAGGTTGGACTGGTCATAGAGAAGATCCACCTCTTTCTGAAGAAAGCAGGAACATTTTTTACCGTCTTTGGTATAACCGGTATCCTGGCAGGAGGAACACTTGCAGGGAAGCTCCAGATAGTCTTCCGGATACCCGTTGGCAAGAAGAAGGGCCCTTCTCTCCTCGGCCAGTTCGCAAAGGGCCAGAGACAGATCAAAGTCAGCCTCCTTCCCCTGACCGGCCAGCAGGATCCTGGCTTTCTTCAAGGAGAGAGAGGATACTTCTGCCTGAATCTCCTCCAGACGAGGGATTTTTTCGTAGGCTTCCCGGATTCTCTCTTCCTGCAGATGCCGGTTCCTGTTCTGCTGATCCTGGTAAAAACGGATCATAGAATTATATTGTGTATTAGTTAATGCCATTCAATTATCTCCGTAGATAGAAGGTGATCACCACTGTTTGTTCAGCAGATCTTTCTCCAGCTGATCATAATCATAGTCATCACGCTGGTGGAAATTGTGGAAGCGGTTTGGCGCAGGCTGTTTTCCGGCTTCCTTGTCAGCGAAGCTCTTTTTCTTCTTTTCAGCCTGATGCCGGCTGTCCTCCTGCTGGATATCGCGAAGTGTATGCACATTCTGCTTTTTCCAGTTTGAGAGTATTCCCTCTGCATAAGCAAAACTGCTTCCGCCGGTGTTGGTGACGGTGCGTTTGCAGGCTTCCGTGATGATCGGAAGTTCAAAGGCATAGGTGTTCATCCAGCGGTCCATATATTCGATCTCTGCCGGGATCGGACGTCTGTTGCTGATACCGAAGGCTTTCAGAATGGAAAAGTATTCCTTACGCAGGGAAGAACTGCCTTCTTTGGCTTCCTTCACTGTGGTGTACCCTGCTCTGTGCCATTCCAGTCCTACTTTCTGGATATAGTGGATACTGGTTTTCTGATGCAGTACACAGTATTCGATCAGGTATTCCAGAAGATCTGCAGACATATGCAGTGTATCATAAAAATACAGAATGCAGGTAATGTCAGACCGGCTGAGGGTTCGATTCAGATAAGACTCAGCCACATAGAGGATCTGCTGTACTTCGGCATTCTCTGCCTTAAGAGTACGGATCCTGTCAGCTGAAAGTGAGATGGAAACGTCCTCTTTTGCCTCTCCCTTTGCCTCAGTGGTTTCAGGGGTAGGAGAAACAGCTGCTGTTGTTTCCGGTTTTTTATTTGCAGATGGGCGAGCCGGATCACAGAAAGTCAGACTGACAGGTCTGTCGCCCTCCATCTCCATAGAAAGATAGCCCTCATTGGACCAGTAAATAAGAGCACGAAGGACATCTTTTTCCGTGCAGGAAAAAACATCGGCGATGGAAGAGAGAGAAAGCTCTCTTTCCGGATGGTGATGCGTGCTCAGCAGATAGATATAGATTTTTACAAAATCGCCGTTGGCTCGGGGCATTACTTCTTCGATAAAGGAATCAGGAAGAAGCGTCGCAGTGAGAGAACGGCTGTCTGATAAACGTACAGATTGCATGGTAGATCCCCGATTTCCGGGGTCATCTGCTGACAATCTGATGTCAGGGAAAAGAACCCCACTTTTATAGTATTCACAGTATAACACAGGTTGTGGGGGTTGAGAACAGAAAGTTTTTCGGAGGCGGCCAGGCACCCTTGTGTGTTTTTTTATGCAAGTATTCGAAAAAACCATGTGGAAAATGTGGATAGAGTGAACAAGGATTCCATAAAGAGAATTGAAAAGGGTAAAATACCGCAACGTAACGGACTTTTTCGTAAATGCTGCCGGGGGGATTCTTTGTGGAAAAAAAGTGGATAAGTGCAATAAAAAATCCACAGGGCAATTCACAGAAAAATGTGAATAACCCTGTGGATAATGTGGATAACTACATTCCAAGAAGCATTTCTCCAATATTTACAACGTCTCCGGCACCCATAGTTATCAACAAATCGCCAGGTGCACAATTTTTCAGAAGAAATGTTTCGATTTCATCAAAAGTAGGAAGATACCAGCACTCACAACCTTTTTCCAGGATGAGTTCGCGAAGATCGTCGGAGGAAATGCCCAGATTATCTGTTTCACGTGCCGCATAGATCTCTGCCAGAACTACGTGATCTGCCATGGACAGTGCCTCGGCGAACTCAGGAAGCAGTGCTTTGGTTCTTGTATAGGTATGTGGCTGGAATACACACCATAATTCACGGTGTGGATAGTTGGCAGCCGCTTTCAGTGTTGCCTGAATCTCTGTAGGATGGTGAGCATAATCATCGATGATTGTCACATCACCAACTTTTCCCTTGTACTGGAAACGGCGTTCTGTGCCACCGAATTCCAGAAGACCGCGCTGGACATCTTCCACAGCAAGTTCCAGATGACAGGAAAGAGCAATGGCTGCCAGAGCATTGGATACATTATGGATACCTGGAACAGAGAGGGAGAATCGGCCGATCTCCTCACCCTTGCGAAGGGCGGTAAAGGATCCGAAGCCCAGCTCGTTGAATGTGATGTCTTTGGCCTGGAATTCAGCATCATTCTGAAGAGCATAGGTAAGAACCGTGCAAGGCAGGTCTTTGGAGACTTCCTCGTAGCGGTCAGTATCTGCATTGATGATCAGGGCACCGTCAGCAGGAAGCAGCTCAGCGAAGGTACGGAAGGATGCATAGATGTCATCCAAATCCTTAAAGAAGTCCAGGTGGTCAGCATCCACATTCAGGATGATGCTGATCTTTGGGAAGAAGCTGTGGTAACTGTTGGTATACTCACAGGCCTCTGTCAGGAAGGTACCGGACTGGCCGATTCGGATATTGCCGCCGATGGACGGAAGGATTCCGCCTACGGAGATAGTTGGATCTGCATTGCAGGATAACAGAATGTGAGAAACCATGGAAGTAGTGGTTGTTTTTCCGTGGGTTCCGGCTACGGCGATCGGGGTCTCGTAGTTTTTCATCATCTGTCCCAACAGTTCTGCTCTTGTGAGCATCGGAATGCCTTTGGCTACGCAGGCTGCGAATTCCGGGTTGTCAGGATGGATGGCTGCGGTGTAAACAACAGCGTCCAGATCGTCAGTGATATTATCTGCAGACTGTGGATAGTGAACCGTCACTCCGTGAGCAGCAAGCTCTCTGGTGAGTGAACTTTCTTTTGCATCAGATCCGGAAACTGTGAAGCCTCTCTGCAGGAGAACCTCAGCAAGACCGCTCATACTGATGCCGCCGATTCCGATAAAGTGGATATGGATCGGCTGATCAAAATGAATTGTATACATAATAAAAATCCTTCTTTGATAAACAGGCGGTCCGGACAGACCGGAACGCATGATTAGTATTCTTTATGAGTAATTATACAGTTAATAAAAACAAAAAACAAGAATGCTGAAGAAAAGGATGAGGTCTAGTTTTTTTTACCAAAAAAACACGATTCTGTACTAGTGTTTATTAACAGTTTGTATAAAATTTATTCACAATATAAGCTGTTTGTGGTATACTTACAGGTATAAAATTTTTTCTAAGAGGTGATGGCATGGTTAAAAAAGAGATGATTGCCATGCTGCTTGCAGGCGGTCAGGGAAGCAGACTCGGAGTCCTGACTGAAAAGGTTGCAAAACCTGCAGTGGCATTCGGCGGCAAATACCGTATTATTGATTTCCCTCTCAGCAACTGCATCAATTCCGGTGTTGATACAGTAGGTGTTCTGACCCAGTACCAGCCTTTGAGACTGAACAGTCATATCGGCATCGGTATTCCGTGGGATCTTGATAAAAATGTAGGAGGTGTGTCTGTTCTTCCTCCTTATGAGAAAAGTGCAAACAGTGAGTGGTATACAGGTACAGCCAATGCGATTCTTCAGAATATGGCATACATGGATTCTTTCAATCCTGACTATGTACTGATCCTCTCCGGTGACCATATCTATAAGATGGATTACGAGGTAATGCTCGATTATCATAAGGCAAACAAGGCTGATCTGACAGTTGCATGTATGCCCGTACCGATTGAGGAGGCCAGCCGTTTCGGTGTCATGATCGCTGACGAGACCGGACGGATCACAGACTTTGAGGAGAAGCCAGAGCATCCAAGAAGCAATCTGGCATCCATGGGAATCTATATCTTCAGCTGGAAGATCCTGAAAGATTCTCTTCTGACATTGAAAAATCAGCCAAATCTTGATTTTGGTAAACATATCCTTCCTTATTGCCGTGATAACGGAAAACGTCTTTTTGCCTATGAGTTCAATGGCTACTGGAAAGATGTCGGAACCTTAGGTTCTTATTGGGAAGCAAATATGGAGCTGATCGATATCATTCCTGAATTCAATCTCTATGAGGAATTCTGGAAGATCTATACAAAAGGCGATATTATCCGCCCACAGTATATTTCTGAATCTGCTTCTGTTGACAGATGTATCATCGGTGAGGGGGCAGAGATCTACGGATCAGTTTCAAACTCTGTCATTGGAATGGGTGTTGAGATCGGCGAAGGTACAGTGATCCGTGATTCCATTATCATGAGTCATACCAGGATCGGAGCTGGCTGCGTGATCAATAAAGGCATTATCGCTGAGAATGTGGAGATCGGTAATAATGTAGAGATCGGCGTAGGCGAGGAAGCACCGAATGTTTACAAACCGGCAGTCTATGGCTGGGGGCTGGCAACGATCGGTGAGAAAACCGTGATCCCTGATGGGGTAAAAGTCGGTAAAAACACATGTATCTCCGGTGTCACCACTGCTGAAGATTATCCGGATGGAATCCTTCAGGGCGGAGGCGCTATTCTTAAGAAGGAGGACGGTGAATAAGTATGAGAGCAATAGGAATTATCCTTGCCGGTGGAAACAGCAGCAGAATGGGAGCTCTGTCTGATAAGAGAGCAGTTGCCGCTATGCCTGTTGCAGGTGCTTACAGAAGCATCGATTTTTCTCTGAGCAACATGACCAATTCACATATTCAGAAGGTTGCAGTACTGACACAGTACAATGCACGATCCCTCAACGAGCATCTGATGTCCTCCAAGTGGTGGAACTTCGGACGTAAACAGGGAGGCCTTTATGTATTTACACCTACTGTAACTGCAGAGAGCAGCTGGTGGTACAGAGGCACAGCTGATGCGATCTATCAGAATCTGAAGTGGCTGAAAGAAAGCCATGAGCCATATGTGGTGATCACTTCCGGTGACGGTATCTACAAACTGGATTACAATAAGGTTCTGGAGTATCATATTTCAAAAAGAGCAGATATCACGATCGTCTGTACAGAATGCCCTGAGGCAGACTGCAGCCGATTCGGTGTTCTGAAACTGAATGAGGATAACAGGGTAGAAGAGTTTGAAGAGAAGCCAATGGTAACTTCCTCCAATATTATCTCTACCGGTATCTATGTAATTCGCCGCCGTCTGCTGATCGAGATGGTAGAGCGTTGTGCACAGGAGAATCGTCATGATCTGGTGCAGGATATTTTTATCCGCTATAAAAATCTGAAAAGAATCTACGGATACAGATTTGACGAATACTGGAATAATATTGCAACAGTAGATTCCTTCTACAGAACCAATATGGATTTCCTGAAACCGGATGTAAGAAAATATTTCTTTGGAGATTCCTGGGGAATCTATTCCAAGATCGATGATCTCCCACCGGCAAAATATAATCCGGGTTCCATGGTGAAAAACAGTCTGATCTCCAGTGGATGTATCATCAACGGAAAAGTAGAGAATTCTGTTCTTTTTAAAGATGTTTTCGTTGGAAACAATTGTGTGATCAAGAATTCCATTATTCTGAATAATGTATATCTTGGCGATAACACACATATCGAGAATTGTATTGTTGAGAGCAACGATACGATCCGTGCTAATTCTTATCATAGTGGGGAAGATGGAATTAAGGTTGTTGTCGAAAAGAACGAGAGATACGCAATCTGATTGAATGGACAAATAAAAGGATGGATTTATGCAGATAACGGACATTCGTGTAAGGAAGATTGCCAAAGAAGGCAAGATGAAAGCGGTGGTCTCCATTACACTTGACCAGGTCTTCGTGGTACATGATATTAAAGTGATCGAAGGCGCAAAAGGACTCTTAATTGCAATGCCAAGCCGCAAATCTTCAGACGGGGTATTCCGGGATATTGCACATCCCATCAATTCTGAAACCAGAGAATTGCTGCAGGAGATGGTCCTTACAGCATATCAGAAGGCATTGAAAGAAGGTTTTGAGGAATCAGAAGAGTGGGACTGATCCTAAGACTGTGTGACTTGTAAAAATAGCATAGTAGAACTGCGGGCTGTCGAATATTTTTTCGACAGCCTTTTTTTCTTTTGTTTTTTTACGGTTCGTGGTATCGTATCATAAGAAACAGTATTTAGGAGGAAGCCCTTTGAGATTACCCATCAAGTTCCAGGAAAGAATGAAAAATCTGCTGGGAGAGGAATACGATGTATTTCTGTCCGGCTATGAAAATAACAGACAGTTCGGACTGCGTCTGAATACCATGCGTATGTCTGTGGAAGAATTCGAGGCCTGCAGCCCATTCCCGCTGGAGAGGATTCCCTGGATTCCGGGTGGCTATTCCTATAAAGAAGGAGTTTTTCCGGCAAAACACCCATGGTACGCAGCGGGTGTGTATTATCTGCAGGAACCTTCCGCAATGACACCTGCAAGCAGACTCCCGGTTTATCCTGGTGAGCGGGTGCTGGACCTCTGTGCAGCTCCGGGTGGAAAGGCAACAGCCCTTGTAGCGGCACTTAAGGGGAAAGGTGTCCTGGTTGCCAATGACATCAGTGCATCCAGATGTAAGGCATTACTTCGCAATCTGGAACTGTTTGGAAGCACCAATGTGTTTGTGACCAACGAAACCCCGGAACGTCTGGCAAATGTTTTCGCAGGCTTTTTTGACAAGATCCTGGTGGATGCTCCATGTTCCGGTGAAGGTATGTTCCGTAAGTCACAGGAGGTGGCAGAAGACTGGAGTCCCGAAAAGGTAGAGTATTTTGCCGGTCAGCAGAGAAATATTCTGCTGAGTGCAGCGAAGATGCTGCGTCCAGGCGGCATGCTCCTGTATTCCACCTGTACCTTTGCGCCTATGGAAGATGAAGGGACCATTGATTTCTTTCTGAATCAGGTACCGGAGATGAAGATCCAGAAGATGGAAGCCTATGAAGGATTCGGAGAAGGAAGACCTGAGTGGATCGGATCAGACAGAGCAGAGTTAAGAGACTGTGTTCGGATCTGGCCACATAAGATGCAGGGCGAAGGACATTTTCTGGCACTGCTGAAAAAAGAAGGAGATCCTTTGGAGGGAAGATTCGCTTCCGAGGAGGCAGTTTCAGGACTGCCGGTATCAGAGGCAACGGAAGAAGCGGATCGTGGAAAAAGAAAGAAACAGAAAAAGAATAAAGGAAGGAATGCAGGAAGAGACAGACAGGCCGGCAGCAGCCAGACTGCTTTCTCCAGAGAAGAGAGAGAGGTACTGGAAGCATTCCTACAAGAGCAGGGCATAGATCTGGATCTTGCAGGACTGGAATGCAGAAACGGCAATGTTTACAAAAAAACGGATCTGCCATCCGGAGTCAGCGGACTGCATTTTCTCAGAAACGGACTCTATCTGGGAGAGTGTAAGAAGGGACGCTTTGAGCCTTCCCAGCCATTTGCACTGGCGTTGGGAGAAAAATCTGTCCATAGAAGCTTCAGCATGAAGGGAGAAGATCCACGTTTGGATCAGTATCTGAGAGGAGAAACACTTATTCTGGATGAAGAGGAAGTAAAAAAACAGGGCTTGAAAAATGGCTGGATCCTTGTGACAGCAGATGGTTTTGCCCTCGGCTGGGGAAAACTGGCAGGCTGTGTACTGAAGAACAAGTACCCGGCAGGCTGGCGAAAAAATTGATTTAGGTGTTGACTTTTAGCATGGGCTAAAATATAATTATTTTTGCTGATAAGCAAAGCGAAGCGTGGCTCAGTTTGGTAGAGCGCTGCGTTCGGGACGCAGAGGTCGCAGGTTCAAATCCTGTCGCTTCGA
>JAKSRN010000310.1 GCA_024403585.1 Lachnospiraceae bacterium
AGGATGATCATAACCTTATGATTCTCATCTCTTTGAAGAAGTCTGCTGGCTGCTGCTCGAATTGCCAGGCCATCTCTGTTATTGGATGAGGTCATGAAGCCAAACAGGTTCTGATTTGCTGACCTGTCATCCTCGTATTCTCTGAATCTCTGCAGGATCGTATAGTCCCAGAAAGTACAGAAACTCATGACACGAAACGGGATCTTCAATTCTGACAGGGTCTCACTCAAAATATAGGCCTGCAAGACAACCTGTGTCTGCCGCTCCCTCTGAGAACCACTGGCGTCAATAAGGATATCCACAACAAAGTTCTGGGAATCATTGCGGATCACGCGGTCAAAAAGCTTTGGTGCCTCTGTACGCCCGATCTTCCAAAGCTGCGCCGGTCGGATCTGTCCGTGGTCTGCGTGAATGATCTCTTCCTCATCGCGAAGGACCAGCGCCTTCTTCAGCATGTTGCTGAGGATACGGATATTGTTCTTCACGATCCGATACTGCTCTCTGTATTCTCTTCTGTTTTTAGACTCCTGTTTTCGGAAGATCTCATACTGGGAATTGTAGAGGACAGGATTCCTAAGGATTCCATCTGTAAAGTATACGCTGCAGCCGAAATGAATGCCTCGACAGAGCTGGTAATTCAGCATCTTCTCTTCATTGGGGTTCAGATAGGTCTTTCCAAAATTCCTCTGCACAAAGGTGTACATGCGATCCAGGGCCTTCTGATCTACTACAATTGTTCTGGGAGAAGTTTTTTCCTTTTCTTCAGAATCCGTATCTTCCCTATTGTCTTCCTTCCCCTCTTCCAGATGCAGGCTTGCCATCTCCTCCGTGATCTTGTCCAGCACCACTTCCAGAGAATTCTCCAACGCCTCTTCATTCAGATAGTCTTTCCAGGAAAACTCTGTCAGTTCCTCCAGCGTTACAGCCAGTACCTGCTCAAGAGTCTTCTTTTCCTCTTCGAATTTTGGCTCCACAATGCTGTTGTAGAGGCGGTCAATGGTTCGGATCAGCAGGTCTGTATCACAGGATTCCCGCAATGGATCCAAAAGTGCCAGCCATTCTTCCATCTTTGCGGTTCCCCTGTAGCTGCCGTCCAGCTCTCTTCTGAAAACTGCTGCCCGGAAGAGTCCTAATTGAGAGGAGACAAAGGATTTGAACTCCTGATCCAGAGTGCGCTCATAGGTATGTCTTCGGATATAACGCACACCTTCCCGCTCTCGCTCCAGCTTCCATCCAACAGCCTGATCAATACAAATCTGCGCCACCGTCATCAGCGATTTCTCCCCAGCATGGCAGTAAATTTTCTTTACCAGATACAGACTCAGAGCCTCACGGTCAAAATATTTAGCCAGACCTCCCTGCTTGATACCCTCGTAGAGAGCTTCGTCCCGGGACTTGAGGAAGAGTTCCACGTCAGGCTTCATTTCCAGAGAGTAATCCCCGCAGATGGTCCATACCATGTTCCTTATTCTGTTTTCCATCTCCATCCGGTAGTCATCCAGATACTGGTCGGTGTACATCCTCACAAGTCCATTCCTCCGGGATTCCGGTTAGTATTCATCCTACAGGTCCATTCTTCCGGACACTGATCAGTATACATCTTCACAGGTCCATTCCTCCGGAATTCTGGTCAATACCACATCGCGGACAATTTCTTTTTCAAATATATCAAAACATTTATTCACCACACCCATCTCGATAGAAGAAAACGGGTCCAGTCCCTGACGAACTGTTTTTCCTGCTGCAATCATGCCTCTGAGGTCCAGCGACTTGGTGGAAATCTCACCGTTCTCCGCTTTCTGCTGCAGATCCAGGAAAAGACCGATCCACTGTTTTCTTGCCTGTTCCTTCATATCCGGAAGCAGCTTGCCCATAATAAACTGCAGAGTTTCCTCTGTCTGGGCCGGCATATCGATCACCATAAAGCGGGACACAAGTGCCTCATTCAGCTCCTTGGTACCTGCATAGCCATAGTTCATGGTACCAATAAAGCGAGCTGCCGGATGCAGGTCGATTTTCTCATATCCTGGCACATCTATACTTCTTCTGTAGTCCAGGGTGGCATGAAGAACCGATACGGCATCATTTTTTGCCATGTTGATCTCATCCAGGATACCAAAGCCCCCATACTGGGCACACTGGTAGATACTGCCCTTTCGCAACTCTACCTCATTATTGCGAAAGGTATCGGTACCGATCAGTTCCGCACTGCTTGTATTCACATGAAAGGAGACATTATAAACAGGTCTTCCAAAGATATACGCCAGATTTTCTGACAGTACATTCTTTCCGGTTGCTTTAGCACCCGTCAGGAGAAGGTTTTCTCCCTGCAGAAGTCCTGCAATGGACATCTCCAGTATCTTTTTTCCATAAAATGGGATGGCAGGTGCAGCCAGTCGGGACTGTACTGCCTCATCCACTGTATAACGGGCCCGAAAGTCTTCCAGATCCCTGATCAGGCCTTCACTGACCTGCTGTTCTCTTAAAAAATCCAATTTTCACCTCCAATGGGGACGCTTTCTACGCTCCGCTCCGGTCGGCTCTTATGTGGTCCACTGGACCACCCGCCTTCTGTCACATGGAGTGTCCCTTTGTCACAAGGAGTGCCCCTTTGTCACCTGTATTTTGACTATTGTAACACGGGAACACTTCTTTTGTCACACGCAGCTCCATTATTAACTCTTTGCAGTTCACTCAGTAAAGGGAGACCGCCGCCGATCAACATGGAAATCTTCACCAAAAGAAATAAACTTTTAAAATTTATGCTTGACTTTTTACCAAGGTACGAGTAATATAATGTTTGCTGACAAGTTCAGTAACAAATGTGCGTTTAGCTCAGCTGGATAGAGCGTTTGGCTACGGACCAAAAGGTCGG
>JAKSRN010000311.1 GCA_024403585.1 Lachnospiraceae bacterium
ATAGGACGAATCATAGTATGAAATGGGTGTGATTCACTATTAAATACACCGTTTGACGACAGCAGCGGACACAACAGCAAATCTATTTACCAGACAGAAACAACACTACTCCTCATTCATGCCTGAACAAACTGCGTCTGACGCCGGAGGTCCCGTTTACAATATCAATGACAAACTGCCGCCGTCAACGCTCATCTTAACCATCCTCCAGCATTTCTTTGCGCTCGCTGTCTATATCACCTACCCGGTTATTATAAGCGGCGCGGTCTGCGGGAGCGAAGATGTAACAACAACACTGATTTCAGCGACATTAGTAGGCTGCGGTATCGCTACAGTTCTTCAGGCGTTTCGGAGAATCGGAAGCGGGCATGTTCTTCCGATAATTCCCAACTCATCGTATCTTCCGGCATCCCTTCTTGCAGCAACCGGCGGAGGGCTTCCGATGCTTTATGGAATGCTTATTGCAGGCGGTCTTATTGAGATGATTATCAGCCGGTTCACGCGGTTCTTCCGGTTTATTTTTCCGACCGAGGTCTGCGGGACAGTGCTTTTTCTGTTAGGTATAGCGATAGTTCCGTTTGCATTTCCTCTGTTTCTCGGAAGTACTGACTCATCGCCGCTTGACCCTGCGTCTGCCGTTGTGGGCATCATCACTCTTGCATCCATGATTATTTTAAGCGTCATTAAAAAACGCATCTTCAAGTTCTATTCGACGCTCATCGGAATTATCATAGGTTTTATTGCCGCAGCCGCTTTGGGTGTTTTCAGACTTGAATCATTTACCGAGATTTCATCTCTTACGCTTTTCGCCGTCCCTGAGTTTGCATTTCTGACCGGCTATGACTTCAGCCCCGCACTGTTAGCTCCGTTTATCATCGCTGTTATCTGTATTGTTATGAAGACAGCAGGAAACATTACACTCCTGAATTCCTATACAGGAAACACTGATAAAAAATCCCTTCGGAAAGGTCTGTTTGCAGAAGGAGCAGGTCTTCTCATCTCAGGAGTTCTCGGAGGTATTGGAACCGGCACATCATCGAGTGCGGCAGGTCTTGTGGTAAGCAGCGGTGTTGCATCCCGCAGGGTTGGATTCGGTTTAGGGATTCTTTTAATCATCTGCGGATTCATGCCGTTTTTCGGCTGGCTGTTTCACCTGATTCCAAAACCGATATTAGGTGCTGTTCTGATTTATGCAGTTGTGTTTGTGATGATGAGCGGCATTTCCAGCATCGCATCACGGGTTCTTGACCCGCGGCGGATTTTTGTTGTGCTGCTTCCGATTTTAATCGGTGTTTCATCTGCGGTCTGTCCGTATCTGTATTCAGAACTTCCTAAATGGGCAGAACTGTTCTTTGCGTCTCCCTTAACCGCAGGTTCGTTTGCTGCTGTGGTCTTAGGTCTGGTGTTAAAGATTGGTATTCCGCACCATAAGATGCTGATGACATCAGATACAAAAGAAATCAGGAAGTTTGTTTTTGAGTGTGCAGGGCTTTGGACTCTCGATAAAACGCAGACCGCAGAACTTGCTGAAGAAGCAGCGTCAGCCGCTCTCAAAAACCGTGCAGAAAGTATCAGACTTTCTTTGTCCCGCAGCCGTGAGCATCTTGAGATGGCGTTTATCTGCGCCGGAGGAGATGTTCTGCATATTTCACGCGAACTTATCTGAAGTGTCTGTGTGATATTGTATCTGCTGTTGAAAATGCGGCATACGGTCTCATCAAGGTCTTATATCAAAATCAGGTTTGCAGAATTTATAAATAGATGCCTTGTATATTATACTGCAATGAACGATTATTCAGCCAGTAGTAAAACAATACGCCGGTATTTCCTTCCGGCAGGTATCTTTCTTCTTCTCTTATGTATAGCATCTTCCGGCTGCATTTGTGACACTGAATCTGCAGATATGAGTGTTCTCTCTTTAGATGAGACTGACCCGGCACCATACATTGTTTTAGATACAGACCCCGGCTGTGATGATGTATTTGCCTGTTTCCTTGCGGCAAAGGTGTTAACAGAACCTGATATGTACATCGCATCTGTTGGAAATGTACCAAGAGCCCTTACTGCAGCAAATCTGGCTGTTATAGACAAATATCTGGATTTGAAAGGCAAAACAGCCCTCGGAGCAGAGAAGACATTGCTGGGATTTGATGTTGAATATGACGGATTCAACGGTAAAGACGGTCTTGGAAACATATCAGATAAACTGGCTGCTGCCTGCGGGTTTGATAAATCAGAATACCGCTTCGATTATCAGAATCCTGATGAAATTGCAGATGAACTGATGCGTCATGATAATATCACCTATCTTCTGACAGGACCCGCCAGCACCCTCGCACAGCTTCTCATAAAAGAACCGGAACTGAAAAACCATATCAGAAAACTTATTGTGATGGGCGGAGGTCTGGAAATTGTTGACACGCCATACAATTCTGAATATAATTTTGAAGCAGATGCAGCAGCTCTCTCTGTAATGCTGCAAAGCGGCATTCCGATTATTCTCTTCCCTCTGGATATTACCGTTCCATATTATGTGACTAAAGAAGATATTGCGGAATTTAAAGATACGGGAAGATATCCTGAAATGACAAGGATTCTTGAGTATCTGAGTTCAGTCAGCGGAGAGGGAAACTACCGGGTTATACACTCTGATTATGCATGGGAAACAACACCGTATCCATTACCTGAGGGGGCTATAGCTTTGCATGATGTTTTCCCGATTATATATGCTCAGCATCCGGAGATGTTTTCCATAACCGAAAAGAAGATTCGTTTGGATGCATCGCTTGAATCCCAGGGAAGGATTCTTGTCAGTGAGTCCGGATATCCCGTCTATGTTGCAGAAGAGATGAAAGACCGCAACTAT
>JAKSRN010000312.1 GCA_024403585.1 Lachnospiraceae bacterium
GCCACTCCCATGGCAGAAAAAAAGCTGAAGAGTTTTGCGGAAGTATCCGCCCCTTCAGCTAATCTCCATGCCTCCCAGATATTGGTTGCCAACAGACCGGCAATCACGTAGGGCAGGTTCAAAATCAGAAGCTTCTTTGTTTTTGTACTCATAGATCACGCTCCTGACTCTTATTTCTGACTTTAGAAGGAATCGATGCCACCAGTTCCTTCAGCTTGCCAAGCTGCTTCAGAACACTCGGTTTGTCCTTTGCCTTCAACCTCTGGTTACTATACTCTGCAAATGCAGCCGTCAATGCATCAGCATCTCTCGCCTTGAAGAACACCATATACTTTGGAGGTGTCACAGTCTTATCTCTGGTAATTGCATAATCAACACCATACTTATTTGCGATCTTTTCAAAATCCCGGATGTTGGTATTCTGAATATCAATGCTGCTGACACCCTGATTCTGTCCGATCAGTTCCTGAATGGACTGTTTTCCATGAGGAGTTGTATCTTCATTTGCCTGTTCGGCTGCCTTTTTTGCTTTCACGTTATTATGATGACTTTTCCAGAGACGGAAAGCACTAATGATTGTCCTTCCACTCAGCCTCGTAGTCGATATCGCCAGATTGACGGTTCTGTTTTCCACTTCTTCCTGCATGGGCTACGCCTCCTTTCCACAGGATTTCTCAATGTTTACACCAGACGAAATGCCGGAATTGCCATGCCATCCACGGCGATCGTGGTAAGGTTAGCCTCCACATAGTCAAATGCACTCTCAATGGTTTCATGGGTGACAGAGCATTCATTACCGTTCTCATCCATCTCCACAATGACTGCAGTTCCAAGAAGATAACGAATGCCTCCCAGTTCAACGACATCATCTGCATTGCAGTGGATCAGGAGCTGTTCATCAAACACAATATCCTGCTCACAGAAAGCATCATCCTCCTCGGTCATCTGACGGAATTCCTGCGCAGTAAATACATCAATGTATCCACTGGGATTGATTGCCATAACGATGGCGGGAAGATCACCGTCTGCTTCCTTACCGGCCATACGCTGTGCCTCTTCTACATGCTGATCCAGAATTCCTACCATCACGCAGCGAACACTGTCCACCGCACTCTGCAGGAACTCCAGCGTCTTAAGCGCATCTTCTGGAGAATAGCGCTTTTCCATAAAATTCTTTGCCATTTATGATTTCCTCCATTTCTTAGCGGTTTACATCCCGCTGTTTTTTTCTCTGCCACTGCTCCAGAAGACGAATAATCGTATCTTCCATCTGCTTCGGCGTATAAGATTTCGGGAAATACTTTCTCAGCACATCGTTTCGGATTGTGACATGATCCAGTTCTCCCTTTTTGACTTCATTCATGATTTCGCACATCGCAACAAGAGTACAGGTCCCTTCCTGACTCAGTTTTTTCATTCGCTGAGCCTGCGAAAGGGAAGGAGAAGCCTGCGTAGCATCCATTGCTTCCAGAAACTCCTTCTGTTCACTGGGTTTCAGATAGGACAGTTCCACCGCCGGATTAAAGGCGATCTGTTTGGAATCCACCATATCCATAACCTCTGGAATGAGATTTGTAAGACGGATATATCGCCTAACGGTATCCTTACTCACACCCGAATCCTCTCCGACTTTTTCAACAGATAACTTCTGCGCAACTTGCGTAGAAGTTAAATCAGAGCGTGTTCCCTGGTGCTTTATTGCATCCAGCTTCATCTTGAAAGCCCAGGCTCGCTCACTCGGCAGGATATTTTCTCTCTGCAGATTACTGTCACACATGAGAATAATCGCTGCATCATCATCCAGATCACGAATAATCGCAGGCACTGTTTCTTTTTCAGCCAACTCACTGGCTCTGTGCCTGCGATGCCCAGAGAGGATTTCATACCCTCCATAAGGATCCGGTCTGACGATCAGCGGCACCAATACGCCGAATTCAGAAAGGCTTTCAACCATCTGCTGCATTTCTTCATCGTCGCGCACTTGAAAGGGATGTCCTTCAAAAGGATGCAGTTCAGATAGCTTCAGCTGTACGACCTGCTCAGCCTCCGCGCCTTGCAAAACCTCTTCTCCTGCTAATCCTGCAGTCATAATTTCTGTTTTTGCCACAAATATTTACCTCCCTTGGAGGGCGGCGCTTTACATTGTTATCTTTCTTCCAAAAGGGATAGAAGCTTTTCTTCACAGATCCAGTACCTCCTTCACAGTCCTCTGTTTATCCATACCGATAGATTTACGTCTGTCACTTCCGGACACATGGACCGGTGTGCACATCTCAAGTACTCTGCTGTAAATACGTGCATGAGCAACATCTGAAGGATTTCTGATCTCATTGATGGTCAGATTTGTAGTGATAATCACCGGAAGACCAGATTTATATCTTTCATCAATCACTGCATACACCTGTTCCAGCGCATATTCGGTATTTCGCTCAATACCCAGGTCATCAATAATCAGCAAGGGGAAATTAGAGAAAGAAGCGATGTACTGATATCTTTCATCGCTGTACATCGCTCCCATCTGATTCAGGATTTTAGAAAAATTGGTCATGAGGACTGCCGTACCATTTTCCAGTAAGGCATTCGCAATGCAGGCAGCCGTGAAAGATTTCCCTGTTCCTACATCTCCCCATAATAAAAGGCCAAGGTTTTTCGCCCTGACCTCACTCCAATTATCCACATAACGTCTTGCCATCCGGATGTCTCTATTATCCTCAGCCACTTCAAAGCGCCAGTCCAGAAGATGCTTCTCCTGAATTCCATTTGCTTTCAGCTGACTGATCCTGCGCTGATGCTCTAATTCTCTTTCCTGTGCTTTGCGTTTTTCTTCTTCCTCTCTGCGGCATTTGCACACACAACC
>JAKSRN010000313.1 GCA_024403585.1 Lachnospiraceae bacterium
GTTCATCTTCCTGTTTATGGAAGTGATCTGGTCTCAAAGCCGAAACGCCTTATACTTTTCCGTAAATCTCTGCCGGCACATAAGCCTTGATCTGGGTACCTTCTGCTAAAAACTCCTCGGAAAGAAGGGTTCCGTACTGACGGATCAGTGCAATCTTACCGCCCTCATGATATCCATAGAGACGCTCAATATAGATCTGCTCTTTCAATAGCAGCTCTTCCAGTGTATTACCGAGATTTTCCAGTCCATCTCCCTGTTTTGCAGAAACCTTTAAGGTGTAATCTGCCATCGGATCGGAAAGATGCTGTTCTCCTACCACTTTGTCCTGTTTATTAAAGAGGGTAATGATGGTTTTCTTTTTCATTCCCAGCTGCTGCAGAGTTTCATATACAACAGCCATCTGTGTATCCATCTGCGGATTGGATGCATCCACCACATGGATGATCAGATCTGCATAGATTGCCTCTTCCAATGTACTTCGGAAAGCATTGATCAGATGATGCGGCAGCTTTCTGATAAATCCAACTGTATCTGTAAGCAGGATCTGTGTTCCTCCCGGAAGATCCAACACACGGGTTGTAGGATCCAGTGTTGCAAAAAGAGCATCCTCTTCCAATACACCTGCCTGTGTCAGTGTATTGAGAAGTGTGGATTTTCCTGCATTGGTGTAGCCTACAATGGCTGCAACCTTCGTGGTTCCTTTGTTTCTTCCTTCACGGATCACGTCACGATGGCGTTTTACTTCTTCCAGCTCTTTTCGAAGGGCTGCAATACGGTCAGTGATCAGACGGCGGTCCATCTCCAGCTTCTTCTCACCGGGACCTCTTGTACCGATTCCGCCTCCCAGTCTGGAAAGGGAACTTCTAAGGCCTACCAGCCTTGCCTGTCTGTATTTCAGCTGAGCCAGCTCAACCTGGATCTTTCCTTCGCTGGTTCTGGCACGGCCGGCAAAGATATCCAGGATCAGAAGGGTTCTGTCCATGACCTTGCACTCCAGTGCCTGCTCCAGATTGTTCATCTGTGCCGGAGACAGCTCATCATCACAGATGATGCCGTTGGCATCCAGCATGTAAAGCATCGCTTTTAATTCTTCTATTTTTCCTTTTCCCAGATATGTGCCAGGGTGCACACTCTCACGATTCTGGACAACAGTCGCCGCCACATGAGCACCGGCTGTTTTTGCCAGTTCGGCCAGCTCGTTCAGAGACGCTTCTGTCTCTGAATCGGAATCTACGCAGACCGCAACCAGTATTACCCTGTCTTCTGTCTGTTTAATTTCAAACATTCTATTTCCTCATCGGCTCTCAAGAAAGATATTCTCTCTGTTGGCCTCTTTATTATCCGGATACTCCTGCAGAAAAGCCTGCATCTTTGCTTTTGCTGTCTGGAAATCCAGTTTATGCTCATAAGCAGCGATCTCATTCAGGAGAAGACTCTCTCTCACATCGGGATCATTCTCTGCAAGTCCTTTTGCTATGTTTCCAAGGGCCTCATCGTATTTCTGATCGGCCATATCACAGAGTGCCAGTCCATTATAAGCCAGTGCAGGACGCACTGCCTCATTCAGATAACTCTGATACATGGATCTTGCCGCCTGAACCTCTCCGTTATCCAGATACAATTTGCCCATCATAGGTACTGCATCCGTATTACCGAGATCAATGGCTCTGGCAAAGCTTGTTTTTGCATTCTCAAACTGACCCAGATTATAGTAAAGCAATCCCTGGTCACAGAAATCCGCTGCAGTGGATGGTACCAGACTCAGGCCCTTCTCCAGATAAGCAGCTCCGTCTGCTTCCATGCTGTGAGCTACATAAAGATCATAGATTGCCAGACATGTCTCATAGGAAAAATCAATATCTGCACAATGAGAAAAATGCTCTGCCGCACGATCTGCATCCCCTTCCTTCAGGGCAATTCTTCCCAGCAGCAGCTCAGCTTCTCCGATTGTTGTATTCTCTTCCAGCTCCTCACAGATCTTCTCTGCCTGAGCTGCATCTCCTTTTGCAAGCCATGTCTCAGCCTGATACAGCCGCACATCCTGAACAAATGCCTTATTCTTGCTGCCTGCTTCTTCTACTGCCTGATCGAACATGGTCATGGCCAGGTCATACTCTCCCTGTGCGAGATACATGATTCCTCTTCCACGACACACTTCTGCTTTTCGGCCATCCAGTTTTTCTGCCTGAGTGAATTCCTGCTCTGCCATGGTATAATTGCCATCCTCCAGCGCTTGAACAGCACGCTCATAGGCACCGGAATCCTGTTTTCCACAGCCTGCAGAAAAAAGCATAGCCGCTCCCATCAGAACAGCAAACAGCTTCTTCCATTCTTTTTTCATTCTACTGCCAGACCCTCTTTTTTGATCACTTCGATCACACTGTCCACCATTTTCAGACAGATGTCATCATTCTCAGCCTCAACCATTACACGGATCAATGGCTCTGTTCCGCTCTCACGTACCAGAATACGGCCATTCTCACCCAGTTCCTTTGCAACTGCATCAACGGATGCGATCACTGCCGGATTCTCTCTTGCTTCCTTTTTATCCTTTACGCGGACATTTTTCAGAAGCTGTGGGTAGATGGTCACTTCCCCTGCCAGATCAGCCAGGGAACGGCCGGTGGCATTCATTACCTCCAGAAGCATCAGGGAAGTAAGCATACCGTCTCCGGTTGTTGCAAATTCTTTGAAGATCACATGTCCGGACTGCTCTCCTCCAAGGGCATATCCGTTCTTGTTCATGTTCTCACAGACATATTTATCGCCTACAGCAGTCTGCTCTGTACGCAGGCCGTCACGTTCACACGCTTTATAGAGACCCATGTTGGACATTACGGTAGTAACAATGGTGTT
>JAKSRN010000314.1 GCA_024403585.1 Lachnospiraceae bacterium
TACCTTACCTATAACATATCATTACCTTAACTCTTTCTTATCCATATTCACATTATTATAGATAGTAGTATACTGAAAATATGAAGAACCTGATACGCGGGTAAGTTCAGTAAAACAAGTACACAACAATCACAGAAAGGGTGAGACAGTGAAGCAACTGCTCACAAAGGTAAAGTCGTATGAAGAAAAAAGTGTTAAGTTCAATTCTGGCAATGGGACTGGCCCTGTCCTGTTTTGCAGGATGTGGTGCAAAGAATGATGCTCCTGCAGCTGAATCAAAACAGGAAGCAGCTGAGGAAACAGCAAAATCCGAGACTGAGAAAGAGGAAAAAGCTGAGCCGGAGGCTAAGGCTGACGGGGATCTGACAGTGGTTTCTCTTGCTCCATCCGTAACGGAGATCCTCTTTGCAATCGGTGCAGGAGATGAGGTAGTAGGACGTACAGATTACTGCAACTTCCCTGCAGAGGCAGCGTCAGTTGAGTCCATCGGTACTTATTCTGCTCCAAACATGGAGCTGATCGTTTCCAAGTCTCCTGATCTGGTTATTGCAAGTGATTTCATCGATGAGAATATCCAGAAACAGCTGGAAGACTGTGGCGCAGAGGTGTATGTAGTACACGCTTCTGATGTAAATGAAATCGAGAACGAGATTCTTACCATCGGTGAGAAGACAGGACATAAGGATGGTGCTGAGACTGTTGTTGAGGGTATGAAAGCTACATCCAAAGAGATTGAGGATAAAGCTGCAGGTATTGAGAAAGAGAAATCTGTTTTCTTTGACCTGGGAAGCTACTACACAGCAGGTCCTGGTTCTTTCCTGAACAATGTTCTGACTGATATCCATGTGATCAATATCGCAGCAGATACCGGCGAAGCATGGCCACAGCTGTCTGTTGAAAATATTGTTTCCGCTAATCCTGACGTATATATCTCCACCTTCACACCTGCAGATGAGCTGAGAGCTGTAAGCGGCTTTGCTTCTCTTGAGTGTATGAAAGATGAAAACCTGAAGGTTCTTGATGCTGATCTGGCTGATCGTGTTCAGAGAGCAGGCCCTCGTATCGTAGATGCTGAGAAAGAACTGATGGAACTGATCTACGGTAAATAAGATCTACGGTAAATAAAGCGGGAGAATAGAATGAATAAAAAGAAAAGCAGGATGATGTATCTGATTCCGGCGATCCTGATCTGTCTGGTGATCGTATACATCTGTACCGTAGTTGGCGCGGCAAACGTTCATTTTTCGGATGCCAACAGAATTCTGCTGAACAAGATGTTCGGCATGGGCAATATCTCAGACCTGTCCACCGGTGATGTCACCATCATCTGGGACATCCGTCTTCCAAGAATTATTCTTGGTTTTATTGCGGGTTCATCCCTGGCAGTATGTGGTGCCGGATATCAGGGTATCTTTAAGAACCCGATGGCGGATCCATTTATCCTGGGTGTTTCTTCCGGTGCTGCTCTTGGAGCAGCTATCGGAATCGTCCTGCACTTTTCCAGCAGCTTCCTGGGATTCTCAGGAACAACTCTGCTGGCATTTGCCGGATCTTTTGCGGCAATCGGACTGGTATACAGCATTTCCCGAGTGGGTGGTAAGGTGCCTGTATCTACCCTGCTCCTTTCGGGAGTTGCGGTGAACTCAACTCTGTCCTCTGTTATGTCTCTGATCATGATGCTGAACAGAAACAGCATGGATCAGATCATGTTCTGGACTATGGGTAGCCTGAATGGTAAAGGCTGGCAGCAGATCATCACTGTTCTGCCATGGGTCATCATCGGTATTGTCGTTCTGTTTGCTTCTTCCAGGGAGCTGGACATTATGCTGACCGGCGAGGAAACCGCGACTCAGCTTGGTATCAACGTTGAGATGGTGAAGAGAAAAGTTCTGATCGCATCCAGCCTGATCACAGCTGCGGTAATCTCTGTAACAGGTATCATCGGTTTCGTAGGCCTGGTTGTACCACATGTGGTGCGCCTGCTGACAGGACCGAAACATAAAATCTTACTGCCGACTTCACTGGTGTTCGGCGGTGCCTTCCTGGTTATCTGTGATACAGTTGCAAGAAGCGCGACTGTTTCCGAGATCCCGGTTGGTGTTGTAACTGCTGTATGCGGTGGTCCATTCTTCCTGTATCTGCTGCGTAAGACCAAGAGAGGAGGTGTATCATGAGCGGAGTTATGCTGGATTTTTCCCATGTCGCTACAGGATATGGTACACAGAGGATCATCAAAGATGTGTCTTTCACAGTGAAAAAGGGCGATTTTATCGCATTGATCGGATCCAACGGCTGTGGTAAGACAACCCTGATCAAATGCATCTCCGGTCTGCTTCCTCTTATGGGTGGTAATCTCCAGATCTGCGGAAGAGACTCGAAATCACTGAAACCAAAAGAGCGTGCCCAGAAGGTGGCTGTAGTGCCGCAAACCTACTACGTGGATTATGATTTCAACGTAGAGGACATCGTTATGATGGGACGCAACCCTTACGTGAAATTTGGTAAAGGCAATACCAAAGAAGACGAGGAGATCGTTGAGCGGGCCATGAAGCTGACCAACACGGATGCCTTCCGTGGCCAGAGCTACAACCGTCTTTCAGGTGGTCAGCGCCAGAGGGTTATCATTGCCAGAGCAATTGCCCAGCAGCCGGATATCATCCTTCTGGATGAGCCGACTTCTGCTCTTGATACCCACCATGCAACGGAGGTTATGGAGCTGATCAGCCGTCTGAATCAGGAAAGTGGCATGACTGTTCTTGCTGTTATCCATGATATCAACATGGCTTCCCGCTTCTGCAAGAGAATCATCCTTCTGAAGGATGGCTATGTTCGCGCAGATGGTACGCCTGAAGA
>JAKSRN010000315.1 GCA_024403585.1 Lachnospiraceae bacterium
AGAACACACAATATTCACTTGACTATGTATAGGAATCATCTATAATGTCATTGAGGTGTCTTGTCACATGTTTTACACATGCATTACTCATACTTTACACATGTAATATTACCTGTTAAATACATGACGAACACATGTCATATGCATGATAAACACATGACAAAACATCTATCAAAACAATTATTTTATCAGAACAATTGCGGACAGATTTATTTCACACCAAAGAAAGGAATTTTTCTAATGAAAGGACGAATTAAATATGATGTTCTGACTCCTGATGAGACTTCCCTGTTTGCGGATCGCATGGAACGACTGCTCAGCGAGCGAGGAATCGACCTGAGTCATGAAGAACTGAAAAAAGAGCTGGCCAAAAACGGCTGTATCGTAGAAGGCAACCATGTCTGGTTCCCAAGAGAGGTGATCAAAAAAGCTCTGGACTCCGTTCCTGCTGAGTTCACCCTCTATGCTCCGGATGAAGCCAACAACATGACCTTCCCACATCCGGAAGGCAGTTTCTATACCAGAACCAACACCGGTGCACCATTCTACCAGAACGCAGATGGTGACAAACATCTGGTGACCCTTGCAGATGTAAAAGAGTACTTTACCATCGCAAATGCACTGAAAAACATCAACTATGTGGCTCTTCCTTCTGCCTGTGATCCGGCAGTTCCAGAAGAAGCCATTGACGTATTCACACTGGAGCAGGCCCTGCACACATCAGCAAAACACATCTGGATCCAGCCTTATGAGCAGGCCAATGTAAAGTTCCTGATCGAGATGTGCCAGACTGCAGCAGGCGGTGCTGACAACTTAAGAGAGAAACCATTCGTCAGCTTTATCTCCTGCAGCGTACCTGTCCTTCAGTTCAAGGACATGGATGCAGAGATCATCTACCGCTGTGCAAAAGCAGGCATTCCGGTTCAGCCATGTTCTCTGCCGACAGCAGGTGCCAATGCGCCTGTCACCGGACAGGGTGTTGCCCTGGTTGCAGCTGCCGATGTTCTTGCTCAGATCGTTATGCTGGAGCTGCTTTGCCCGGGTCTTCCGGTCATCGCAACCACCCTTCTCTTCTCTCTGGACATGATCACTACACAGACCATGCAGTCCCAGACAGAGATCACCATGGGCCGCCTGATCTGCATGCAGGTATTTGAACAACACTACAACATCCGATGCCATTCCTACGGCACAGGAACAGACAGCGACAAAATGGACGGTCAGAACATGATCGAGCGCACTTCCCTCATCCAGGCTATGGCTATGTCCGATGCCAGCGTCTTAGGAGGTGCAGGCCAGCTGGATACAGCCAAAACCATCAGCCCGATCCAGCTGATCATCGATAATGAGATTTTTGAGACCTCCCGTCGTCTGCGTACCGGTCTCGAAGTATCCGATGAGACACTGAACTTTGCGGAACTTCTTGCGGGCAATGATGCCGACGGCTATCTCCGAAGCAAACACACCAGAAAACACTGCCGCAAGATGCATCGTCCAAAACTTTTCCTTACAGGAACTGCGGATGATCCGGAAGAGGCAAAGGAGACCCTTCTTGACAGAGCTATGAAAGAGTACAGAAAGCTTACTGCAGAAGAAGCTGCATCCCAGCTGGATGCAGAAAAAGCAGCTCTGATCCACGCAATCACCCTGCGTGCAGCGGAAGAACTCTCCGGAAAGTGAGGTGTCCATGAAAATTAAAAAAAGTGAAAAAATCTGGCTTGGTCTTGTACTTTTCTTCTTTATTATGTACAACATGCCTTTCCTGCCGGCTTACAACAGCATGGCCGGAACCCTGATCCACGGAGCCCTTACACTGATCCCTCTCTGGATCTGTGTCTATGCCGGTCTCTTTAAGCTCAGCAAAAAAGAGGAGGACAAGTGATGTTAAGTGCAACTCAGATTTGGATCATCTTTGCTGTTTACCTGGTCTTTCTGCTGGCGATTGCTCTGATCGAGAGCAGACTCCACAAGCATAAAACCGCCAGTGGTTTTGCCACTGCCGGCGGAAGCATCAGCTGGCCGGTACTGATCATGACCTATCTGGCTTCACTTATGAGTATCTGGGTCTTTTTTGCAGGCCCCGGTGCTTATTACCGTGGGGGCTTAGGCTACTGGGCATCAGAGCTCAGCTACATCTGCCTCTTCCCGGTGATCATGCACTTTATCATGAATAAAGTGTGGCTGGTGAATTCCAAAAGACACTACACCACACCGGCAGATTTTTTCTGTGACCGTTTCAAAAGCCCGATGCTGCGCGTGGTACTGGCGCTGATCTTCATCAGCGCCTCCTTCCCTTACGTGGCAAGCGTGCTGATCTCCATCGCAAAAGCCAGTGAGATCGCATCCGGTGGTGCCGTTTCCTATAACAGTGTTGTACTGGTGGTAGGTGCCGTTATCATTCTCTATGTTATGATCGGTGGACTGAAATCTATCGCACTGACGGACACCATCCAGGGCATTATCTATATCAGTATTCTCTGGATCATTGTGATCGCCTGCCTGGCTATCGGTTTTGGCGGCTCCCTGAAGGAAGCTCTGTCCCATGTTATGAGCAATAACGCAGCCTGGTTCTCTTATCCGGGACCGGACGGCTGGGTATCCTACGGATCCCGCCTGGGTTATCCGCTGAGCTGCGCCATCGGCTGGACAGTTATGCTGCCTCATGTATTTGTACGTTCCGGTTACTCCGGGAAAAATATGAAGACCCAGAGACAGCTGATGATCCTGGCTCCGATCCTGCAGGCATTTGTGTGGACAGGAACTATGCTGATCGGACTGGTGGCATTTGCCCTGCTGCCGGGACTGAATACAGATGCAACGGAGCTGATCATCCCACACCTGATCCTGAACAT
>JAKSRN010000316.1 GCA_024403585.1 Lachnospiraceae bacterium
AGATTTGCTGCACCAATCATTCCGGCATGGCTTCCAAGCTCTGCAACCGCAATTTCCGGAACCAGTCCGTTGGCTCCTCCGAAACTGTCAGATGCGAGAATCTCTTTTAGCGGCTCGATCATCAGATCTGCGTAGTCTGACATGGTACCGCCCAGCAGGATCAGCTGTGGCCGGAACATATTTACGATGTTGACAATGCCGGTACCCAGCATCAGGATATACTGCTCTGCAACCTCTGTCATGTCCACATCTCCCTGTTTATAGAGTTCAAAGATTTCTTCCAGAGTCATCTCTTTTCCGCTCTTCTGTTTTGCTGCAAGAAGAAGGGATGGAACGGAGATATACGCTTCCAGGCAGCCCTTTCTGCCACAGGTGCACGGACGGCCGTTGACGCGGATCACCTGATGGCCAACTTCTGAGCCTCCCATGATACCGCCTTCAAATACCTGTCCGTTTAGAATGATACCGCCTCCAACTCCGGCGCCTAGTGTGAACATGACTACGTCGGAGTATTCTTTGCCTGCTCCTGCAACGGCTTCGCCTAAAGCTGCGCAGTCGGCATCATTGGCAATACGTACAGGACATGGGATCACTTTGCCCAGGCGTTCGGCCAGTGGAACATCCTTCCAACGGATATTGTTGGAGTAGATAACGGATCCGGTACTGCGGTTGATGGTTCCCGGTACACCGACACCAACTCCGATGCACTGATCCAGAGGAATATCCTGTTCTTTAAGAAGGGCCAGCGTATTCTGTGCCACATCATCAATAATCTCTTCAGGACTCAGTGATTTATCCGTTGCATATTTTTTAGTCGCGATCAGATGCTGGGAATCATCCACTAAGCCGATCTGTGTCTCGGCGCTTCCGATGGTAATGCCGACACGCATCGGGCTTGCCTTTTCACGGATCGTAGTCAGAAGGGCATCGCAGGTACCCTCAATTTCCCATTCTCCACTGCCTGCAGAGAGGAAGATGCTGTCTCCCTTACGATATGTGATCGTCTCGCCATTACAACGAATGGTTCCTTCTCCATCGACAATGAGGATGCTTAAGAAGGATGTGTCGTAAACCATACCCTGCATGCGGTAGGTCAGATGTCCATCCAGGTTGAGCTTATCAACAGTAAAATAATCACAGTCAGCAACGTGAGGATACTGACTGCCGCTTCTTACGATTGGCATACGGTTGGTTACCGCAAGAGCCTTTTCGATATGCAGGTCTCTTTTTTTGCCATCCTTGCCCACACGGCCATAATCATATACACGATAGGTGACATTGGAGTTCTGCTGGATCTCTGCGATCAGGATTCCCTTGCCGATGGCATGCAGTGTTCCGGATTCAATAAAGAGAGCATCTCCCTTTTTTACAGGTACAGCGTTCAGGACTTCCAGCAGGGTATTTTCTTCGATTCGTTTTGCGAATTCTTCTCTGGAGATCTCTTCCTTGAAGCCGTAGTACAGGAAAGCATCTTCTGCAGCATCCAGGATATACCACATCTCTGTTTTACCGTACTGACCCTCGTTCTGAAGGGCGAATCCGTTGCTTGGATGTACCTGGATGGAGAGATTGTCTCTTGCATCAATGAATTTGGTAAGGATTGGAAATTCACGGAATCTTCTGCAATGAGAACCTAATACACCCATTCCTTCCGAAGCCACATATTCACGAAGGGTCTTGCCCTTATGAGGTCCGCTGGTGATCACGGATGCACCATCCGGATGACAGGATAAGACCCAGGCCTCTGCGAGAACAGGACCATCAAAATCAACATTGTATTCTTCAGCCAGGCGATGACCACCCCAGAGATAGTCTTTGCACACTGGTTTTAATTTGAATATGCTCATAATAATCCCCTTTCGTATGATCTGTTAAAGAAGATTATAACATATTATTTGGGGAATTACTTTTCGTTGTCGGCATATTGTATATAATGGGGACGCAGGTGGATGTTTAATGAATTAGCAAGCTAAAAATTGGATTAATATTATTAGCAATATCGTTTTGACAACTTAATAAAATAAAGTTATTTTTACTGTAGTAACTTCATATAAAAGACAAGAAGAATCCTGTAGGAGATGACAGAGACTGTCAACCGAAGAAGTTAAACTTTCAGGTGCGTAGAAACTACGCGAGACTGCAGGAGGATTGTACTCTGGAGAAGCTTTTGCGGCGGGTCTTTCCTGCCGGACAAAAGGGCCGAAGGGGCAAGGTGTTATAGACACACGAATCTCTCAGGCAAAAGGACAGAGAAGCATTGTACTGCAGCTATAGTAAGTAACAGACATGTGCTTGATCAGGCCAGAGTGTTGAACCAATCAATACTCTGGCTTTTTTCTTTTTGTTCTGACGAATGCATACGAAAACAAAGGGGAGGATAAACATGGAAGCATTTACCGCATTGTTGGGAAAAATTGATGATTTTGTATGGGGAGTTCCTTTGATGGTACTGATCCTTGCAGGAGGTCTCTTATTGACGATTCGCCTGAGGGTACTTCAGCTGAGACGGCTGCCGCTGGCACTGAAATGGATGGTGAAGAATGAGGAGGGTGGCGAAGGAGAAGTTTCTTCTTTTGGTGCACTGTGTACTGCTTTGTCTGCAACGATCGGTACCGGAAATATTGTTGGAGTTGCCACTGCTGTCTGTGCAGGTGGTCCTGGTGCTCTTTTCTGGATGATTGTTGCTGCCTTCTTCGGAATGGCTACCAAATTTGCAGAGGGCCTTCTGGCTGTTAAATATCGTGTAAAAGCAGGAGACGGTCATTACTTAGGTGGACCTTTCTACTATATTGAAAACGGTATGGGTGCTAAGTGGAAATGGCTGGCAAAGATGTTTGCTTTCTTTGGAGTG
>JAKSRN010000317.1 GCA_024403585.1 Lachnospiraceae bacterium
AGAACCCTTACCAGATAGTAATTCTCTTATCCTTCGGAAGATACATCATATCTCCCTCTTTGACATCGAACGCATCCAAGAACTCGTCATACTGCTGAACATTTACATTAATCCTGTACATATGCGGCGGATGAACATCTTTGAGAATGAAGTCTGTGTATAACTCATCAGTGAACGGAGAATACATCGTTTTTGCATACTTGGTAAAGAACTTCTGATAATCGAATCCGTCAATCTCAGATGCGATATCAAGGATTACTGAAAATCCGCCAAGATCAGCAATAACTTCTCCGGTGTACTGTGAACCTTTCAGGTACACACCCGGCTTTGCTTCAAAACCGCTGAAGTATTTAGCAGCTGCTGCAACCTTTGCATCATACTTGGCTCTGTCAGCGGGGGTCCACCAGTTCTTATATGACCCGTCCTTGTCGAATTTACTGCCGGTCGGATCTAATCCGTGAGAGATTTCATGAGCGATAGTTGTACCAAGAACTGCAAGCATCTCTTCTTCGGATTCGGTTTCTGCGTTATATACTACATTCGTAAATCCTGCAAGGATGTTAATCGAGTTGTCCGCAGGATTATAGAACGCATTTATGGTTTGCGGAATAAGATAGACATCGTCAGCGAGAACAACCGGCCAGATATTTTCCGAGGGGTCATTGATTGAGTTTTTCACCAGCAGATTCTGTTTGTGTTTTTTCAGTTCGATGATTGCCTCAAGCAAAGTATCAAAACGGGAAACATCAACATCATCATAGCTGTAGTATGACCAGTCTTCAGGATAGAGGATACGAAGCTTCAGATTGTCAAGCTTTTCAACAGCCCCGTTCTTTGATGACGCAGAAAGCCAGTCCATCTTATTAATACGTTCCTTATAGACGGAAACAATATCATTCGTAAGGTCAGTAAGTTTTTCCTTCAGTTCAGGCGTGGTATATTTCTGTGTATAATACTTACCGTATGCCATACCAAGATAATCACTCTTGTCTGCATCAGCAACCACACCGGAGGTATATTTCATTTTATCCATAAGATTTTCCGCAGACGCATCTGTTAAAAGTTTTCTGCTTGCAGAATCCAGATGGGACGCCGCTTCAGTATAAAGCGAGTACAGCATTATAGCCTTGAATCCTTCCAGATTCTTTTCGGTATAGAGGTCATTTAATTTTGCAAGCCACTTCGGATTGCTGACCGAAAATGATTTTGCACCGGCGTCTGCATAAATCTGCAGATCAGCTGCAGCCGGGAAGTTCATCATCTGCAGCTCTTCAAAGGTTATCGGATTGTTTATCTTTTCATAGTAGTCAGGCATACTCTGCTCGGCATCTTTTGCATAGCAGACTTCTGCAATCTCGAACTCGAGTTCTTTGAATGCAGCAGCGGTTTTTGCCGCGTCTTCTTCAGAGTAGCCGCAGGATATAAGAAACTTCGTAAATGAGGTAATAATTCTCTCATAGTGCTCAATGGATTCTGCACTCATTGATGTATATAATCCTGCATCATTGCTCATTGAGAATTTGCCCGGATACAGATGTACGGTCGTAACTGTTCCGTCGTTAAGTGAACCGGTAACTTCCTCGCGGATGAATGCTTCCTTTAACGAGGCAGAGCCGCCTGTTCCGATGAGTTGTGTCAGCTCATCAAGCGTGGATACCGCTTTGATTTCGTTTACATACGGGAGAACAGGGGTGACTCCGTCAGCATTTCGTTTTTTCATGTCAGATGATACTTTATGGAATGCACGAATAACCTCGGCTTCATATCCGGGAAGTGTGGTATCAGAGGTAATGCTCATCATCTGGTCATTAAGGACAAGCTGACCCATGTTCATCGGTGCGAAAAGAGTGACTACCATTCCGAGCATCGAGTTTGGATCCATTGAACCATCCATAATTGCATTGATGTCTTCCTGACTGTCGGGATCTTCCAGACTCTCTTTCATCTGCTGCTGCATGGAAGGAAGTGTCAATAAATCCATCAGTTTTTTAAACAGAGTTGAGTTCAGCAGACCGGCAAGAACTTCAGGATCCGGCTCACTTCCTGATGACATGCCGGCAAAGAGTTTGAGTTCCTGCCCCATCATGACATTTTCTTTGTTTACGGTGTTGTAGAAGTTGTCTTTATAGGAAAAGGTCTCTTCAGCAAGTTTTGATTCGTCCATGGTGTTTTCAACAATATCAGAGTTGAACCATTTGGCATTTTCAAATCCGGCTGAAGAAACACATCCTGCAGTAAAGACAACTGTCAGAAGTACCGCAGCTGCGAAGAGCACGGTAACGAGTTTTTTCAGAGAATTGTTCATACAGATATAAATTTAACATTGAGAGATATAACCCTGTCGGAATCAAAGGGGGGAAGCAATTATTCATCAGTCAAACCAGCTGTTCCTGCAGGACGTGCATAAACAGCCGCAAAAAAATACGCAGGGTTATTCCTGCATCGGAAACAGTTCATCAATTAGAGGCATCAATGCAATTCTCTGTTTCCCCTTCGGATCATTTACGATTGAGATAGAACTGTCATTTCCGACAACCATTGTGGCACGTTTATCCAAAGTATATTCAGACCATTCAAATCCGTCAATACTTGGATTTCCAGTCTTTGCGAAATTAATCCACATCGATGAGATTTTATCTGCGAGAACTGCATCCACTGAACCTCCGCCGCTGATAAATGCCTTCAGATTGTAAAAGACATACGGCAGTTCACAGGCATGACCTGCGCCGAGATATGGCTTTTCAGGATTTCCTTTTCCGAAGAGATACATGTATGTTTTTCCGTTTCCGCCGGCTGCAATATGTGATTCTGCAGTCTTAATCGCAGGAAGGCGGAATCCAAACTCACCTAA
>JAKSRN010000318.1 GCA_024403585.1 Lachnospiraceae bacterium
CATTGCCTGAAAAAGAGAACATAGCTATAATAGATAGCAGATGAGTTTCCGGGCAGTCCCGGGCAGAAAGGACGATTGTATAAAATGACGAATAAAACCGAATGGAGTCGGAGTTTTAACGGAATCGGTGTAAAACTGGATCCGCAGGTAGTTCGTGTAACCAATGATTTTGTGCTGGATGTTTATCTGCAGACCAGACCTGAGAACTGTATGTACCTTGCCAAGGTGCTCAGGGAGAAATATAAGGAAAAGTACGGAGAAGAATTGCAGATCTCGGCCCGTTCTCTGGCAATTGAGATCTATGGCCATTATAAGATCCAGAAACTGGCTTTGAAAGCAGAGGAACTGGCGGGCAAAAACAAAGCTTGCAGCTGGCTTTTGAGACGTACAGCTGTTATTGATTGCGGAGCTGCCTCAGAAGACAACAACCGAAAGATCTGGGACTCTATGTGCAAGATGACGGAACTGGAGAAAAGAACCGGTCTTGTAAAGCTTAGAGAGAAGAAAGTGCATTCATAACTCCAGGAGTATAAATAACTCTGGGGGTATAGATTACTCTAGGAGTATAGATATCTCCAGGGGTATAGAAAAATCAGAAAGTATCCTAATATATAGAAGGTAATATATAGAAGTTGAGGTTATAAATATGGAAATCATTCATAAAGAATTAGAGGGAAATGAAAAAATCGAGGAGGCAATCCTGGCTGTGCAGAAAACACCAAGCAATGAGACTCTGGCACAGGCTCTGACAGCGATCCGCCGTCAGATGGTGGCTGGTGCTCATCTGATAGTCTCTGTGGATCAGATTCCGGAGGAGGAGCAGCTGTCATTAAGAACAATCGATACAGCTGATGGAAAACGCTGGTTTGCAGCATTTACAGGATATGAGGAGCAGCTGATGGGCAGTAATCCGATCATGTCTACTTTCACTGCACCGATCGGACAGCTTCTGGAAACAACTCTGGCAGCGGAGATGGTGGATGGTGTGATCCTGAATCCATGGAACAGAACGATGGCGCTGAACAAACAGCTGATTGCATTTATTCTGGAGGAAAAACATGCTTGAGATGCTTCTATTTACCTATAGGGAGCAGTTCGGAGAGGAATTTCCGCTGGAGAGATGTGAAGGGCTTTCAGAGATCGATGTGATTAATATTGTCTATGGCTGTCTGGAAAGCAACAAACCTTTTGACGGCAATACAACCGTAACGGAAAATCGTTTTCCTTACGCACCTGGCTTGAAATATAAGGGATAATGGGAGATATGGAGCATATAGAAAGTTATCTGGAAGAACTGATGGGGGAATACCCGATCTGTGAATATGCATTCGGGGATACGGAGATGGTCCCTTTTTCTGATAAGATCTTCATGATCTGTGAGACGGATTGTCAGAGATACGGACACTGCTGGGCTTGCCCGCCTAATGCAGGAAGCATTGAAGACAATATCAACAGGATTGGCCACTACAAACGTTTTCTTGTATATTCCACTGTCTGGGAAGTATCAGATGCGTTTAATTTTGACGCCTGTCTGTTTGTTCGCAAAGAGCATGAAGCTCTGACAAGGGAATTCAGGGAGAAACTGCTGAAGCATTATGGTCTGGAGCAGGAATCTCTGGCCGAGAATCCGACACCTCCGATTTATACACTGTCAGCAGGCTGTTCCATCTGTGAGACATGCGCCTGTCCGGATGAAGAATGCCGGCACCCAAAGGAGCGGCTTATGAGTATGGAGAGTCATGGTATTCTGATCATGAAGCTGGTGGATGATCTGGGGCTGACTTATTCTTATGATGGGACAACGGTGGTGTATTTTTCGATGATCTTATTCTGAGATGATCACGCCGGAGAGAGTTCGTTCGTGATTACGTATAGTCACCGCAGGAATTCCTGTTTTACAGATTCACATGGGAGAGAAGATGGAGAGGTCAGATTTAGTGAAGGCAATTGAAACCTATATTCCCTATAATGAGCAGGAGGAGCGGGATCAAGTCCTGATCCTGAATTGGCTCCGCCAACATGAGAATGCATACTCAAGGGAGAATGAGATTGCCCACATGACGGCATCCGCCTGGGTAGTTAATAAAGATCGCAGCAAGGTGCTGATGGTCTATCATAAAATCTATAATTCCTGGTCATGGCTGGGAGGTCATGCGGACGGTGAGAAGGATCTCCTGGCCGTTGCCCTCCGTGAGGTCAGAGAAGAGGCCGGAATCAGCTCTGTCCGGCCGGTTTCAGAGGATCTCCTTTCTCTGGAGATCCTTACTGTGGATGGGCACCAGAAGAAGGGACGTTATGTTCCCTGTCACCTTCACATGAATGTGACCTATCTTCTGGAAGCAGATGAGCTGGAAGAGACCAGCGTGAAAGAGGATGAAAACAGCGGTGTGGGCTGGTTTACTCCTGAAGAGGCGCTGCAGGCGTCCACAGAGCCCTGGTTTGTGGAGAGGATTTATTCAAAACTGATTGAAAGGACGAAACAACTATGAACGCATATCAGCATACTGTACAGTATTATGAGACCGACAGAATGGGCGTAACCCATCACTCCAATTACATTCGCTGGATGGAGGAAGCCAGAGTAGATTTCCTGAACCGGATTGGATGGGGGTACGATAAATTTGAGCAGGAGGGCGTGATCTCTCCTGTGATCGCAGTGGATGGCAAGTTCAAGGTCAGCACCACTTTTGCGGATGTTGTGTCCATTACAGTCTGCGTGGAAGAATTCAAGGGAGTTCGTCTGAAACTGTTTTACGAGATGAAGAATGCAGAGGGAAAGGTGGTCTTTGACGGTCACTCAGAGCATTGTTTCCTGAATTCAAAAGGCGCGCCGGTTCGTATGA
>JAKSRN010000319.1 GCA_024403585.1 Lachnospiraceae bacterium
GGATCAGGTTGTATTGCAGCTGCAGCCAGAGATTCACTGCATAGCTGCGGATTCTATTACTAATACGGACGCTTGCAAGTGCAATTCTGGTAGTTCTGCATCTGCTGGATTCAGCTACACTGTCATCATCACGGATCCCGACGGCAAACAATTCACCGCCGACAATTCCCCTGAGCGTATTACCATCAGGAATCCTAAACTTTGGTGGCCGAACAACCTGGGTGACCAGCCTCTCTACACGGTTTCTCTCAGCCTGTACTATAAGAGCGAAAACATGGATCAGCAGCAGGAAATCGACAGCTGGACCAGAAAGATTGGTTTTCGCACCATGACTGTCAAAAGAGAGAAAGATCAGTGGGGGGAGACATTTGCCCTTACCTGTAATGGTGTGCCATTCTTCTCTATGGGTGCCGATTATATTCCGGAGGACCAGCTTCATGGCCGTGTAACTCCGGAAGTGACCAGAAAACTCCTGGAGAAAGCTGTGTTCGCCAACTTCAATTCCATCCGTGTCTGGGGTGGCGGTCACTATCCTGACGACTGGTTCTATGATCTTTGTGATGAGTTGGGACTTGTGGTCTGGCAGGACTTTATGTTTGCCTGTGGCTATTATGATCTGACAGAAGAATTCGAAGCAAATGTTACTGCAGAGTTTATTGATAACATCAAACGTCTTCGCCATCATGCCTCCCTTGGTCTTTGGTGTGGCAACAATGAGATGGAACAGTTTGTGAAAGAAGGCAACTGGATGACAAAAGATTCAGAGCTGAGAGATTATCTGATCCTTTATGAGTATCTGATCCCAAAAGTTTTGAAGAAGTACGATCCAAACACCTTCTACTGGCCGGCTTCTCCGTCTTCCGGCGGAAGCCTGGACGAGCCAAATGCTGAGAACCGGGGCGATGTGCACTACTGGGAGGTATGGCATGGCAATGTGCCGTTCTCAGATTACCGGAAGTATCATTTCCGTTATATTTCTGAGTTTGGATTCCAGTCTTTCCCATCTGAGAAGACGGTGGAGACTTTCACAGATGATCCGGCCGATAAGAATATCTTTTCGTATATAATGGAGAAGCACCAGAGAAATGGTGCTGCTAACGGAAAGATCCTGAATTATATGCAGCAGACCTTTAAGTATCCGACAGAATTTTCAACAGTCCTGTATGCGTCTCAGCTGTTGCAGGCAGAGGCGATCCGTTACGGGGTGGAGCATTTCAGAAGGAACAGGAATGATCTTCGTTGTATGGGTGCGGTTTACTGGCAGTTCAATGATTGCTGGCCGGTGGCTTCCTGGTCTTCTGTGGATTACACGGGAAGGCTGAAGGCTCTGCACTATTATGCGAGAAGATTTTTTTGTCCGGTGCTTCTTTCCTGTCAGGAGGAAGGCTGGATCACTGCAGGACAGCAGCTGAACTGGCTGCCATTTGGCTTTGAGAAGTCTATCACTCTGTGTCTGTCTAATGAGACGAAGCAGGAAGTGAATGGTGTGATCCGCTGGCAGATCAGAGATGCAGAGGCAAGGGTTCTTCGGGAAGAAGAGATTCCGGTTACAGTTCCGGCTCTTTACAGTCAGTGGCTGGAGAAGGTGGACCTGCCGAATATTGACCTCGTCAATGAGTATGTCAGCTACCAGTTTGTGCAGGAGGATGAGGTTGTCTCAGAGGGAACCGTGATCTTCTCTTATCCGAAGTATTTCAGATATCAGGATCCGCAGCTGGAAGTATGGGCTGAGGGGAATGAGATTGTTGTACAGGCTAAGGCTTATGCTAAGAGTGTGGAGATCAGCAATGAGGATGACGATCTGATCTTATCTGATAACTTCTTTGACATGAATGCAGGAGAGAAGCGAGTGAAAGTGCTTTCTGGTGCGTTGGACGGACTGAAGGTGCGGAGTGTATATGATATACACTGACCTGTCGTTTCCAGGAAACAGCGAGGGCTTTTGGAAAACGCCATGAATGGTGGGGACATATACTAAGCGTCAAAAAAAGTGACGATCGGTGTACGTCCTCGCTATTCTTTTTTCTTGCAAAGCGCTTTCCGTTGGTTTATCGTAAGAGAGCAGGATCAATCACCTATGCTGGATCAAGAGAAGACTTGCAAGTGATATCCTGCTAAATAAATCGAGTAAAACTATACAACATTTTTAAGGAGGTTTCGTTTTGGAAGTTGATTTTCTGGTCGTGTTTACCAGTCTGGTTGGTCTGTTCCTGATCATGGGTGTGGGCTTTCTGTCGGTGAAAACGAAGGTCATTCCGGGAACCATTACACAGAATCTGTCTAATATTCTTCTGAAGGTTTCCCTGCCGGCCACTGTTTTCTATTCAGTGGTTTCCAAAGAGTATGATCCTGCATTCTTTAAGGAGGGACTGACTGCCATGGGACTCTGTCTGGTCATCTATCTGGCTGAGGCGGGAGTTGCTCTTATACTGGCAAAATATGTCTTCCATGTGCAGAAAGGAGGACAGGGAGTATGGGCTATGACCTGCACATTCTGTAATAATGCCTTCATCGGTTATCCTATTATTCAGGCTCTTCTGGGCACGGATGCACTGGCATTGGCAGCGATGTATGGTCTGACCATCAATGTGCTGACTTATTCTCTTGGTATCTGGCTGATCGCCAAGGACAGCAGAGGAGAGGGCAAGGAAAAAGGAAAAGCTGAGAAGATCGGTGCCCGCACCATTCTCTTTAACAACCTGAACATTGCCCTGATCATAGGTCTGATCTTTTTCTTTGGAAGAATTCCGGTTCCGAACTTTATTATGGTTCCGGTTACCCATTTCGGAAATATGACAACGCCATTATCCATGTTTACCACAGGTGCTAT
>JAKSRN010000032.1 GCA_024403585.1 Lachnospiraceae bacterium
AAAATACCATTTCCGTTCATCTTAGAGCACCCCCTCTGCTACCATCCGGAAGATGGAAACAACTCCATCCGGATGAATTCCAAAATAGAAAATCAGCACTACAAAAACCACCAGCGGAAGAAGCATTTTCCAGGTTGGATCCTTAACGGAAGCAAAATCCTTCTGTCCTTCCAGCACAACTGCTGCCACATCTTTCTTTGGCCAGAATGCTCTTACTACGACTGTCATTGTATAAATTCCGGTCATAGCCGCAGAATAGAGAAGCACAGCCACTGCGATGTAAGAGAGCTTTCCTCCATTGGAAAGTGCAGCCTGAACAATGTTCCATTTACTGATAAAACCTGCAAAAAGCGGAATACCTGTCAGGGACAGGCCTGCAACAGTAAAGCAGGCAAATACAACCGGCATCCTGTGTCCCAGTAGGTCCAGCTCGTATACGTAGTGGCGGTCAGCCTTATGCATAACAGCACCTGCGCAGAAGAATGCACAGATCTTCATGATCGCATGGAAGACCAGATGTGTCAGGGCTGCCACCAGACCCAGAGGGCACATCATAACCGCACCCAGCAGAATGTAGGACAGGTTACTGATGGTGGAATACGCCAGACGCTTCTTAAAGTGAATTTCCTTCACACCCATGGTAGAGCCGTACACAATGGTAAACATTACAAAGAATGCCATCAAATACTGTGCCCAGGTTCCTCTGAGGAAATCCGCTCCGTAGCTGTAATAGGTCAGACGTAAGATTGCAAATGCTCCCGATTTTACGACTGCAACCGCATGGAGAAGCGCAGTAACCGGAGTTGGTGCAACCGATGCTGCCGGAAGCCATTTGTGAAGCGGGAATACAGCAGCTTTTACACCGAAGCCAAAAAATCCCAGAATGAACATGGCAAGCGTCAGATTGATCTCACCTGCATTTACGCCCTGAGTCAGAACACCGCCCAGGATAAAATCTGAGGTACTTCCATGGTTCAGAACAAACACCATACTGATAAAGGCACAGGCCGCACCACCGATGGAGTAGAACAGATAGGTCTGGCTGGCCTTTCTGGACTCGCGGGTACGGTAATGCAGTACCAGTGGGAAAGTTACCAGAGTCAGAACCTCATAAAACAGATACATGGTAACCAGATTGCCGGAGAATGCAATCGCTACCGTTACACCATAAGTCATGGTATAAAATGCAAAAAAGTTGTTCTGGTTGTCGTCATGCTCCATATACTCCAGCGCATACAGTGTTGCCAGAGGCCACAGGAACGCAACCAGACCTGAAAATACAATACCCATTCCGTCTACACGGAAGATTACCTCCAGACTGCTTGCAACAGAAAACAAAAGATAACCCTCATCTCTGCCATAACCGGTCAGGATAATGGCACACAGAATGATACTGTTTAAAATCACGATTCCTTCTATCAGAAGTGGACGGGCCTTGCGATCTGGTTCAGGAATCAGCATCATGCCCGCTCCGCCAAGGATCGGCAAAAGGATCGGGACTAATAATAAAACTTGATTCATAGAAAAATTCCTTCTTTCATCAGTACTCTTTTCGTACTCTTGTATCAGACATATTGCCGAGCAAACAATCAGAAGATTGTGGCAGCAACAGAAGTAATCAGATTCACAAGACCATTAGGAAACATACCCAGCAGCACAGCTGCAACGGTAAGGATCAGCATCGGAATGGTCATCAAAGCATTCGGTTCCTTACTCTTCAGGGTAGAATAATCAAAATCATGTCCCGGGAAGAAACCACGGATGGTGATTGGAAGAAGATAACCGGCTGTTAACAGAGCACTGATCAGCAGGATTACCGGTCCCAGCCAGCAGAAGACTGGGATGTGTGTTCCCAGAGAACCTGTTGCCAGATACCATTTACTGATAAAACCGGATGTCGGCGGAATACCGATGAGAGCGATGGAAACCAGTGTAAAGCACCAGATCACGATCGGCATCTCTTTACCGATGGCTTTCAGCTCTTCCACCCTTGTCTTTCCGGTCTTATAGATAAACGCACCGGCACTCATAAAGAGGGTATTCTTAATAGCTGAGTGGAAGATCACATGCAGCAGAGCACCCACAAAGGCAACCGGATGCATGCAGGAAAGTCCAAACAAAATATAGGACACCTGGCTGACTGTGGAGAATGCAAAACGCTTTTTGGTAACCTTCTCCTTGTAAGCCAGCATAGATCCCAGGAAAACAGTAGTCAGAGCAAGTCCCATCCAGACATACTGAACCCAGCTGCCGCGAAGCAGATCAGGACCGATCACAAAGTAAACAACACGGATAATTCCCAGAACACCCATCTTTGTAATGATACCGGATAATACTGCAGATGCAGGAGCCGGTGCCTCAGGATGCGCAGTAGGAAGCCATCCATGCATCGGGAACATACCAGCCTTTGTTCCAAAACCGACAATCATCAGTATTGCACAGACATAAAGGAGTCCTGTATTTCCCTCAACTGCAGGAATATCCAGAATACCGCCTGCCGCAAAACTTCCCAGAGCCCCGTAAGAAGACAGGAAGAAGATGCCGAACAGCGCCATAAAAGCACCCACAACCGAATAAAACAGATATTTCAGACCTGCCAGAACTGCCTTGTGTGTCATCTCATGAAGAACAAGAGGCAGAGAGGTCAGAGTCATCAGCTCAAAGAATACATAGTAGGTGATCATATTGTCTGCAAAGCAAAGTGCCACCAGAGCCATCTCCACGATCAGATAGAAACCAAAGAAGAGTTCTTCATGCTCTCCATGCTTCATATACTCAAACGCAAATGTTCCCACCAGCAGCCATACGATCACAACCAGAGCTGCAAAGAGTTTGGAAACAGTGTCAACTCTGAAGGAAATCTCCAGACGTTCTGTTATCTTCCAGAACATAAGAGAACGGGTTCCTGTCAGACAAAGTCCTGTAAAGATCACTTCCAGAAGCATGGCTGCGAATACAAATCCACAGAAAAGCTTCCTCTCAGAAAGGATCTTTTTCACAAAAAAAGTTACGATACCTGCCAGAAGGGGCCATGCAATCGGCAGAAGTAAAATATAATCTTGATTCATAAGATCTTATCTCTCCTTTCCTGTTACCCAAACATAGCGAGGCCTTTCTGGATCACATCCACCACGATATTGGAGAAGCTTCCCAGAAAAACATTAGTCAGAACAAATACCAGTAATGCAATACGTGTCATTAAAGAAGATTTATTAACACTCTCCTGAAGATTAAATTCTTTCTCATACTGTTTTCTTTCAGAATAGATCGTAACCATAGTCTTCAGGAAATAAGCTGCATTCAGGAAGGTACTGATAATCAGAGCTGTGAATGTAATCAGCATTTTATGCGGACTTTCAATAGCAGCTGTCGCAAACAGATATTTTGAAATAAATCCTGCCAGCATCGGGAATCCAACCATGGCAAGAGATCCGACAGAAAATGCCAGTCCCGCCATACGGCTTCTGTAGCCGGCACCGCGCAGGCTCTTGAAGTCAGTTTTTCCGCCGGAGACCTCATACAGTTCTCTTGCACTGACAAAGAGCAGGGCCTTTGTAGCCGCATGAGTCAGGATATGGAAAATTGCCGCCACAAAACCAGCAGTTGTTGCAAGACCGATTCCCATATAAATATAACCAATCTGAGCAACGGATGAATAAGCAATCATCTTTCTCATATCCTTCTGAAGGATCGCATAGACAGATCCCATAATCATGGCCACAACACCCAGTCCAAACAGCACATTGAGAATCTTACTGTTTGCAATAACCGGAAGACCGATCACACGGTAAATAATCTTGATCAGCAGGAAAATATATCCTTTGGATACAAGACCGGACAGAATTGCACTTGCTGTCGGAGTCGCATAACCATAGGTATCCGGGATCCAGGAATGGAATGGGAAAAGACCACTCTTGATTCCAAGACCGACGGAAATAAATACAATGATCACTACCAGTGGAATTACATACTGACCATTCGCCACGATTGTCTGAACAGCACTGTTGGCAGGTACCATCAGAAGCTGACCGGTAATTCCATACAGAATACAGATACCGATCAGAAAAAGACCGGAGCCGATCTGAGCCATAACCATATAGCGGATTGCAGCCACGATTCCATGTCCGTTCTGACGCATCATGATCATACCGCAGGCAGCAATCGTATTAATCTCTACAAATACGTATCCGGTAAAGAGGTCGTTAGTATAGATCAGAGCCAGAAAAGAACTCATCATCAGATTCAGAAGAACATAGAAGAGATTGAGTTTGGTATCCTCTACATCCTCTACTATTCGAGCCTGCCCTCCCAAAATAGAAAGCAGCATGATCAGAGCAAAGAAAAATGCCATCAGACATTCCAGTACGCCAAAACGGATCTCGTTACCCCATGGTGCCGGAAAATGTCCCATCATAAAAGTAATGCTCTCTCCAATGTGTGCTGTATACCAGAGAGTCGCTCCTGACAGAGTCATAACGGTGCAAAGCATAACCAGATTAATTCTGCGTGCCCATTTTCCACTTATAACAGAAGAAATAATACCGGAAAACATAGCCAGAATGATTGAGAAAAACGGAAAATTTCGGATAAATTCCATCAGGATTTTTCCTCCTTTCTCCAATGCATAAGAATCTCATCCAGATCCAGAGTCTTATATCTGACATAAAGACGGATAGTCAGGGCCAGCATAAGTGCTGTGGAACTTACAGATACAACGATACCTGTCAGTACCAGTCCATCAGGAATCGGGTTTGTATACGCAGACGCATCCGTAATTCCATCCGTCAGGATCGGTACCAGCCTTCCATTGATAAAACCCATAGATGTCAGAAAGAGATAAACAGCAGTATCCATGATATTCAGTCCCATAATTTTTTTGATCAGATTCTTATGGAGCAGAAGCATGGTAAAGCCAATTCCAAAAAGGATCATGGCTGCAGTTTCTTCCAGATGGGAGTTTAACAAAACAGAAATCATGTGCATATTAAAAATCTCCTTTCCGGAACAATGTATAGAAACCATACATAGTGCAGGCAACCACAAGACCAACACAGATATTCAGCGGCAGAATCAGACCGGAGGAAAGAATATTTCCCGGAGTTCCTAACGGGATTCCGCTTTCCAGATGATTGGCACCGGTGAAGAAGGAATAGCTCTTGGCAAGGCAGTAGAAGGAAAGAGCAGACAGGGTAATCGCCTTGAATGTCTTCTGTGAGAAAAATTTCTCTGTCTTCTCATAGCCAAATGCACTTAAGTAAAGAATCAGAGCCGCACCCAGCACAGAACCACCGGAGAAACCGCCTCCCGGAGAAAGATGTCCGTTCAGAATAATATAGATACCAAACACAAACAGAAGCGGAACAAGAACCATGGACACCTTCTGAAGGATCAGATCCTCTCCCGGCTCCTTCTTAAGCTCTTTCGCTGCACTCTTTTTAATATCCTGTACCTCTTTGCGCTTTGATTTTTTATCCAGACGCAGAAGGATCTGTACACAGATACATGCAATAAAAAGAACGTTCGACTCACCAAAGGTATCGAAGGCTCTGTAATCCAGAATCATACCTGTTACAAAGTTTACAGCTCCTGTCTCAGGGATACCGCTTTCAATATAGCGGGCTGCTACCTCGTTGTTTACAGGACTTGCTGCATCTCCGAATCCCGGCATATCAGCAACCATCACCAGGAGAAATGCAATCAGAACGACGCAAAGCACCACAGAAGCAGCCTTGCTGAGCAGGTCCATACGGCGAAGCAGTTTATTACGTCTTTCATCATAAATATCATCCAGAGTTTCCTGCTCCATAGAGTTAAGGAAAACTTCCGGCTCTTTCTTTTCAGGGATCTGAACCTCCAGCTGTTTTGCATCAGCGATATCCAGATCTCCATTCACCCATTGTTTCAGGCGATAAGCAAAGCTTTTTTCGTAATTCTTTCTGATTTTACTCATCTTTTTTGTCCTCGCTTATCTGATCAATTTTTTTCAAAGTAATAAAGAACAGGAGACTGGTAACACCGGCTCCAACTGCTGCCTCGGTAATGGCAAGATCCGGAGACTGTAAGATCATCCAGATAACAGACATCATCAGGGAATAGGACATATAGATGACGATCGTTGTCAGCAGATTCTTAACCAGGGCAGTTGCAATTGCGCAGAGGATCAGTCCGATCAGAAGTGCTATTTCAAATGTTCTCATTTTTCTGCCTCCTCTTCCTGTTTTTCATGATGCTCTATAATCAGATCTCCCGGATTCTCATTGATCTCCAGGTCCAGATTACCCAGCATATGGCTGGCAACCGGGCTGGCAAGCCAGAAGAAGATTACAACAACCAGCATTTTCCCGGATACGGCGGACAGGCCTTTCCAGATAACAAGACCCATGGTACAGAAGAAGATTCCCAAAGTATCTCCAAGGGCAGCTGCATGGATCCTGTTCAGAGCTTTGTTAAATCGATTGACTCCAAAAGTCGCCGTAGCGAGCATAAACATACCGGCGCAGAGGAAAATCACTGCAAAAATAAAACGTACGATCATTCAGGCATCCTCCTCTCTGTTTTTTGCATCAGCCTGCTTTTCTTTACGCTTCTTCTGCTGTTCACGGTAGATAGAAGTATAAATTCTAGTCAGAACTACAACGGACAGGAAGCTGATCATGGCATAGATCAGGGATACATCAGCCAGATAATCCTCCTGCAGATATACTGTCAGAACCAGGATCATAACCATTGTAAGTGTACCGATCATATTGATCGCGATGATACGGTCTGTAAGACGCGGTCCCAGAAAAGAACGGATTACAGCTACAAGAACCAGCGCGGCAAGCAGAATCAGACAGAAAACAAGAATTTTCTGAAAGCCTGTATTTAAAACCTCATAACTCATTTCCATCCAGCCTCCATCTTCCGAAGCTCCTTAACAAAGCAGCTCTCCTCAATTCCTTCTCCGAAGCTGATATCCAGACAATGGATACAATACTGGTCTCCTTCAATGGACAGAGTAATTGTACCCGGAGTCAGTGTGATTGAATTCGCCAGAAGCACTTTGGCAAGACCTGATTTCAGATCTGTTTTGAAATAAACCACACCCGGTTCCGGCTCATACTTTGGAGAATAAACCAGCTTCATCACATTCCAGTTTGCAATAACAATTTCTCTTACCAGGATTACCAGATATCGGATCATATATCCTGTGCTTTTGTATAGAAGAAGTTCTTTCTTCATACTGTAGCCCATAAACTTGCACATGAAGAAAAAGACTGCAGCAGCGATTGCGATTCCAAACAGGAAGATTTCAAGCGTCAGTCTTGCATTCAGCAGGATCCAGAACGCCAGCAATAACACATACATCCTTCAATACCTCCTTTACTTATTTATACACATATAAATTTTAATAAATAAAATTTTTATAAAATTATATCTATTCAGTGTCCTATTATACTCTTGAAATATTCATTTGATAAGTACTAAAATCCTCCAAAAACGACAAAAATACTTGTCCATTTCAACATATTTTTTGTTTAATTAAGAAGGAAAATCGGAAAACATTTTGTTGAGCCGATGTACACGGATATGTTATTTTATCTCTATCGGATCATATCCCCCGAATACAGGAAGGATTGTTAGACTATGGATCGTAAAAAACTGTTGAGCCTGACCCGTCAGGCCATTGAAGAATACAAGATGATAGAAGAAGGCGACCGGATTGCCGTTGGACTCTCCGGCGGAAAGGATTCACTTGCTCTGCTGATCGCTCTGTCCGGTTTGCAGAAGTTTTATCCTAAGAAATTTGAATTAATGGGTATCACCTGCGATGTGGGTTTTGAAGGGATGGACTTTACACCTGTAAGGGAACTCTGTGAAAAAAATGGGATTTCCTATACCGTTGTTCATACACAGATTGCAGAAATTGTATTTGGGCGTCATAAGAACGAACGTCCCTGCTCCCTTTGCGCCAAGCTCCGTAAAGGAGCCATGTATCAGAAGCTCCAGGAACTGGGGTTTAACAAAATTGCTTATGCCCACAACAAGGACGATTTTCTGGAGACAGCCCTGATGTCTCTGATCTATGAAGGGCGGTTTTATGCATTTCCCCCGGTGACCCCTTTAGAGAGATCCGGTATCACCGTCATCCGGCCGCTCATGTTCGTACCCGAAAAATCCGTGGAGGGATTTGTACAGAAGGAGGGCCTCACCATTGTGAAAAATGCCTGCCCCGCGGACGGTGCCACCAGAAGGGCCTATGCAAAGGGTCTTGTGGAACAGATCAACCGGGAAAACCCAGGTGCCAAAGACCGGATCATGCATGCCATCCAGAACGCAAATCTGGAAGATTGGATCTAAAATTCCCTAAAAACGTCAGAATCTTGCACAATTGTGTATTATATTTTTGACGCAAAATTAACAAGGTTACTTTTTTTGTATTGACTTTAAATCGATAAAGTGTTATTGTCAAAAACATCACATGCATGTTTTATTTTTAACAGGAACGTTAATCAATTAACCAATCGGTTTTTTGTGCAAAGCATAGACAAAAAAAGGAGACAGAATATGAAAGTCGGAATCATCGGAGCAACAGGAACAATGGGTAACGCAATTGCACAGGTCTTTGCGTCTGCAGATTGTATCAGCGAGGTCTTTCTTAGCGGAACTACGGAAGAGCGAGCAATCGCAGGTAAAGCAAAGATTGAGAAAGCCTTCAATAAGAGAATCAAAAGAGGCAGAATGAGTCAGGAAGACGCTGACAAAATTCTTGCAAAAATCAGCCTCGGCACCTTGAAGGGATGTGCAGACTGCGACCTGATCGTTGAGTCCGTAATGGAGGACGTCAATATCAAAACCAATGTTTTCCATGAGCTGGATGATATCTGCAAAGAGGATTGTATCTTCGCAACCAATACCTCTTCCATCTCCATCACTAAAATTTCCTACGGTGTAAAGCATCCGGTAATCGGTATGCATTTCTTTAACCCTGCAACCGTTATGAAGCTGGTTGAGATCATCGCAGGATACAATACACCACAGTACGTAATCGATAAGATTGATGCCCTTGCAAAAGAGATTGGCAAAACACCGGTGCATGTAGGTGAGGCAGCAGGATTTGTAGTAAACAACCTACTGGTTCCAATGATCAACAGCGCAGCATTTCTGAAAATGGAAGGTGTATCTGATGTAAAAGGTATCGATGATGCCATGAAGCTGGGTGCCAACCATCCAATGGGACCTCTTGAGCTGGGCGATCTGATCGGACTGGATATCTGTCTGACCATCATGCGCGTTATGTTCGATGAGACCAAAGACTCCAAATACAGACCATGCCCACTGCTTACCAAGATGGTTCGCGCAGGAAGTCTTGGCGTGAAGAGCGGCAAAGGTTTCTATATTTACCATGAAGACGGAACCAAAACTCCTGTTGATGCAGCAGAGCTTTGCTAATCCTCCTGATTTCTGTTATAGTAATCCCAGTTCAAAGAATTGGAGATTACCATGAAATTTAACCTAAGGCAACAAATATTTTTATTCCTCAGCCTGTTGTGGATGGGCGTGATCTTTTGGTTTTCTGCCCATACAGGCAGCGAGTCCTCTCTCCAGAGTGGGGGCATCGTCCAGCAGATCATCCATCTTTTCTTTCCGCACTATTCTGAATGGACCATCCACAAACAGGAAATATATTTGAATCTTGTAACATTGCTGGTAAGAAAATCCGGGCATGCTGCAGAATTTCTGCTTCTTGGACTCCTGTTAACAGGATGCCAGTCATGGAAACGTCCGCTTCCGGCAACACTTCTTGCCTCCTGGCTTCTGACGGTATGCTATGCAATTTCTGATGAGATCCATCAGCATTTCGTGCCGGACAGGGCCTGCAGAGCTTTGGATGTTCTGATTGACAGCCTCGGTGCTGCCACAGGACTTCTGCTGCTCTATCTGCTGATCAGATGCCTGAAGAATCAAAAAGATAACCTACTCAATAATACATGAAAACAGCCCTGGATACTTACACGTGTATCCAGGGCTGTTTCTACTTTCACCTTGTTTTTTCTATATAATAATTAATGTGTCAAACTATGATTACGGACTGTTCCGTGCTCTGTAATCATACAATAGTAGATTATTTCAGTCTTGCAAGAACTCGTTTTGTCAGTTCCCATGTGCGTGCAGTAGAGTCAATACTCAGCAGCTCCTCTGTGGTATGAATGCTTCTCATCTGTGGTCCGTAAGAGATGCAATCCAGACCAGGAAGTTTGGAAGAGAAGAGGCCGCACTCCAGTCCTGCATGGATCCCCTCAACAATCGGATCCTTTCCATACTGCTCTTTATAACACTCCACAAAAGTATCTCTTACAAGAGACTCCGGACGGTATTCCCATCCCGGATAATTTCCGCTGGTCTCCACAGATCCGCCGAAGAGTTCTACCATAGCGCGAATGCGCTCCAACAGGTGTTCTTTCTCTGTCTCACTGGAGCTTCTCAGTGCAGAACTGAATACAACTGCCTGTTCGCTGGTGGTCAGAATACCCAGGTTAAGGGAGGTCTGTACCATCTCCTCCATATCCGGATTCATTCTCTGAATGCCGTTGATGTAATTCATCAGAAGAACAATGATCTGATCAGAAGCTTTCTCTGTCATGCAGCGGATGCCCTTCTGCTCCTTTGCAGAAATTGTAATCGTAAGTCCCTTTTCAACAGAAGCGTACTCTTCTTTTACAACAGCCATCTCTTTCTCAAGAGCCTCTTTTGCAGCTGCAACATCGGCAGGATCTGTCACACATGCAGCCTCGCTGAATACAGCAATGGCATTATCCTTATCACCGCCGGAAACAGAAACCAGCTGAACCGGAACTGCTTTTCTCAGGGCATTCAGGACACGGCCCAGCACAATATTGGCATTCAGTCTTCCTTTATTGATCTCAACACCGGAGTGACCGCCTCTGAAACCGGTGAGTTTCACCTCCACAAGAGCCCCATCCTTCACTTCTGCTTCATATGGAACAGATGCATTAGCTCTCATACCGCCGGCACAACTGACAGTAAAGATACCCTCATCCTCAGAATCCGCATTCAGGAAAAGTCTTCCCTTGAGATCAGAGCAATCCAGCGCTGCTGCACCATCCATACCAACCTCTTCATCTGTAGTTGCCACTACTTCAAGAGGAGGATGTGGAATAGTATCAGAATCCAGAAGAGCAAGCGCAAAAGCAACAGCAATACCATCATCACCGCCAAGGGAAGTACCCTTTGCAGAGATCCATTTCTCGCCATCCGCTTCCACAACTTCCAGATCCAGACCTTCTGTCTCCAGATTCTTCTGACAGTCATTCTCCTTAACAGCCACCATATCCATATGTCCCTGAATGATAACCGGTGCAGAATCCTCATAACCCGGAGTTCCGTCTTTCCAGATCACTACATTCAATGCCTCATCCTGGCGGTATCTTAATCCACGGTCTTTGGCAAATTTTACAAGATAATCACTGATCTGCTTTACCTTGCCAGATCCATGTGGAATGCTGCAGATCTCCTCAAAAAATGTGAGAACCTCTTTCGGTTCGTAAGCTCCTAAAATACTCATCTTTCTTCTCCAATACTCTGTTATTAATCTATCCGTTCACGTGTATACACCTCATATGAGGTGACTCCCTGATCAAGAATGTTTCAGGCATTCTTGCATCGATTATTCCTCAACAGTATACCACAGTGTTTCCTACAATACCATAATCAGGGTTTCTGCTCCGGTCTCTATACAGCAGAAAATGCTGCCGTTTCATCACTGCCCGGCTTCAATATCTTCTTCAATTCCATAATGACAGCCGAACAGGCACCACCTGCTGCCTCGATGGTCAGATAATGCTCAGCCTCTTCATCCACCAGCGTTTTTCCGGACGGAGGAAACTCATCATCTCCCTCCCAGAAATTCACAGTGACGGGAAACATCGGCGCATACCAGATTACAGCAGAAACATCTGCCTTTGCCTTTTGAATCTCTCCTCCCAAACGGATGCAGGCATCCCTGAACTGTTCCGGCGTAATGTCCTGAAAATATCGTTCAAACATCACAGAGATATCCTTATCAAAGCC
>JAKSRN010000320.1 GCA_024403585.1 Lachnospiraceae bacterium
CAATGAATAATCAGGAGAGAAAGAATATGAGTTTTCAGATTGCATTAGATGGTCCTGCAGGAGCAGGCAAAAGTACAGTGGCAAAAGCAGTTGCTGCTGAATTACAGTTTATTTATATCGATACAGGTGCTATGTATCGTGCCATGGGCCTTTACTTTGATGCCCAGGGTGTGGATGTGAATGATGAGGCAGCTATTAATGCTGCAGTGGATGGCGCTCAGGTGACCATCGCCCATATGGATGGCGCACAGCATATCTTCCTGAATGGGGAGGATGTAACCACGGCAGTACGTGCTGAGAAAGCCGGTATGCTGGCTTCCAAGACCAGTGCTTACGGAAGTGTACGCCGTAAGCTTACCAGCATGCAGCAGGAGATCGCAGCTGTACAGAACATCGTAATGGATGGAAGAGATATCGGTACAGCAGTTCTTCCGAATGCACCGCTGAAGATCTACCTTACAGCAACGGTAGAAGAGCGTGCCAGAAGAAGATTCCTGGATCTGAAAGAGAAGGGCGTGGACGCAGATATCAAGGTGATCGCAGCAGACATCGAGCAGAGAGACTACCAGGATATGCATCGTGAGATCGCGCCGCTGTGTCAGGCTGAGGATGCCGTTTTCCTGGATTCCTCCGATATGACAGCAGAGCAGGTTGTAGCTAAGATCGTTGCACTTGCAAAAGAGAGAATGAACTGAGACACAAGGGAGAGACGTCCATGGAAGTAACCGTAGCAAAGACAGCCGGCTTTTGCTTTGGAGTGAAAAGAGCAGTAGATACAGTCTACAAGACGGCGGAAGAAGCAGAGGGAAAAGTATATACCTTCGGACCGATCATTCACAATGATCAGGTTGTAAACGATCTTGCAGAAAAAGGCGTGCAGGTGATCCGCTCCGAAGAGGAGCTGGAGCAGCTCACAGAGGGAACTGTCATCATTCGTTCCCATGGTGTGCCAAGACGGATCCAGGAGAAGATCGCCTCTCAGGGACTGAATTGTATCGACGCTACCTGTCCTTTTGTAAAAAAGATTCACCGCATCGTGGATGAGGAAGGCCAAAAAGGGCACACTGTGATCATCGCGGGCGATGCCAACCACCCGGAAGTGGAAGGAATCTGCGGATGGGCCTCCGGACCTGTATATGTGGTGTCCAATGCAGAAGAATTACAAAATATACCAATTTCGGCACAAACTTTTGTATGTTTTGTTGCACAAACTACATTTAATTACAAGAAATTTGAAGAATTAGTTGAAATTCTTTACAAAAAGTTTTATGATAGTACTGTTATTAATACTGTCTGCAACGCTACAGAAGAGCGTCAGGCGGAGGCACGAAGAATTGCAGCTGCTTCGGATGCGATGCTGGTAATTGGGGGAAAACATAGTTCCAATACACAGAAGCTGTTCGAGATCTGTAAAGAATCGTGTGACAATACTTACTTTATAGAGACACTCGTTGATTTGGATTTCAAGCCTTTTCAATCTTTTTGTCATGTAGGTATTACAGCAGGGGCGTCAACCCCAAATAAAATTATTGAGGAGGTTCAAAAAAATGTCAGAATTAAGTTTTGAACAGATGTTAGAAGAATCATTAAAAACCATCAGAAATGGTGAGATCGTAGAAGGAACTGTTATCGATACTAAACCGGATCAGCTGATCCTGAACATCGGATACAAAGCAGACGGAATCCTTTCTAAGAATGAGTATTCTAATGATTCATCCATCGATATGACCACTGTAGCTCAGCCTGGTGATAAGATGGAAGTAAAAGTACTGAAAGTAAACGATGGCGAGGGACAGGTTCTTCTGACCTATAAGAGACTCGCTGCAGAGAAAGGCAACAAGAGACTGGAAGAAGCATTTGAGAACAAAGAGGTTCTTACAGCTAAAGTTACTCAGGTTCTTAATGGCGGACTTAGCGTTACTGTTGAGGAGTCCAGAGTATTTATCCCAGCTAGCCTTGTTTCAGATATGTATGAGAGAGATCTCAACAAATACGCTGATCAGGAAATCAGCTTCGTAATCACAGAGTTCAACCCAAGAAGAAGAAGAATCATCGGCGACAGAAAACAGCTGATCGTTGCTGAGAAAGCTAAACTTCAGGAAGAGCTGTTCTCCCGCATCCAGGCAGGTGATGTTGTTGAGGGTACTGTTAAAAACGTTACAGATTTCGGTGCATTCATCGATCTTGGCGGCGTAGACGGACTGCTTCACATCTCTGAGATGTCCTGGGGACGTGTTGAGAATCCTAAGAAAGTTCTCAAAGTTGGTGAGGCTCTTAACGTTCTCATCAAAGAGATCAACGGAACAAAAGTTGCTCTGTCTCTGAAATTTGATGATCAGAACCCATGGCTGAACGCAGATCAGAAATATGCTGTAGGCAACATCGTTGAGGGTAGAGTTGCTCGTATGACAGACTTTGGTGCATTCGTAGAGCTTGAGCCAGGCGTTGACGCTCTGCTTCATGTTTCTCAGATCTCCAGAGAGCACGTTGAGAAACCAGCTGATGTACTGTCTGCAGGACAGGTAATCGAGGCTAAAGTCGTTGATTTCAACGGCGAGGATCAGAAAATCTCTCTGAGCATGAAAGCTCTTGAGAAAGCTGCTCCAGTAGAGGAAGAGGCTCCAGTAGAGGAGTGATTTCCGGAGGGGATCAGGTATTCGGGTAGGATGCCGGGTTCAAATTGAATAAAACAAGTCAGGGAGTTGTCGAAAGACAACTCCCTTTTGTTTACGCGAAAGCAACGAGCCAAGTGCACGCTCGCGTGGATTTGGCGACTGCTCGCGAACGAACGAAACTCGCAGAGCGTGTTTCGGCTCGTTTGTTTAT
>JAKSRN010000321.1 GCA_024403585.1 Lachnospiraceae bacterium
CGGCTCGACCGAAGGTCGAATCTGTGGTATAATCTGCGTAATCTGCGTCTGGGGAGAGAAAACCCACTGATAAATGCACCCAATAATCAAGTGAAATCCAAGCAGACTTCACACAAAATGACGAAGATCCACAATCTACCCCACTAAAGATGCAGCATCAAAACCGCATCAAAATCCATTCGCATAATAATATTCATCCCCTAAGAACGCCAATATATAACCCATGAAAGTGCTTTTAGTAATTGCCTCTGACAGATTCATGGATGAAGAATACACCGTACCTAAAAAAATCCTCACTGATGCAGGAATTGAATGTGTAACCGCATCCACAAAACACGGAACCTGTTACGGCATGCACGGCGAAATCGTTGAGTCAGACCTTTCCTTTGAAGAAGTAAACCCGGGCGACTATGACGGAATCGTCATCTCAGGCGGTATCGGATGTCAGGACGAACTCTGGAGAAATGAAAAACTCATCGACATCGCAAACAAAATCGGAGCCGCAGGAAAAACCGCAGCAGCCATCTGCTTAGCACCCGTCGTCTTAGCAGAAGCAGGACTTCTTGCAGGAAAGAAAGCAGCAGTCTTTGATACCCCCGCATCAAAACGTGTGCTTACCCTCGACAAAGCAGAAATTGTTGATGAAAAAGTCGTCGTCGATGGAAACCTCATCACCGCAAAAACACCGTTCGATGCAAACGAATTTGGAAAAGCAGTCCTTGCATCTCTGCAGAAATAACACATACAACACAGATACCATCATCATGGAAATGACAAATCCTGCATCCTCTGCTACTGCACTATCCTCAGCCCTTGCTCTCTTTGAAAAAGGAGAGTACAATGAGGTCTTAACCCTTGCCTCCGGAACAACTGATCCTGCTCTCATGCTTCTTGCAGCCAGAAGCTATCTTGCAACCGGAAAACTTGACATCGCAGAAACTCTTCTCAGGTCTCTTCTTGGGATAATGCCCAACTCATCATATCTCCACAGCTATCTTGGCGATGTGCTCACAAAAAAAGAAGATGATGATGAAGCAATCGCAGAATATGCAGAGGCATTATCCCTCGACCCGGACAACAAAGCAGCGGTCAGAAGTTATGCAGATGCCTTAATCAGAAAAGAGGATTTCCGTGCCGCAATCCCTGCGTTGCGGGCACTTGTCCGCGCAGACAACTTACCTGATGATGTAAAACGGCTCGAAGAAATATTTACCAAAGTCGATGAGCCAAAAGAGGCAGTCTCTCTTCACCTGCAGCACTTCGGTGAAGAGACCATCACCCTCCCATACGCAGAAGCTCTTCTTGCCTCACACGACATACAGAAATGCCTTGAAGCAGCACATCGCGGCTGGGATACAGAGAAAAACACTGCATACTTACGCATATACTTAGAAGCACTCGCAGCAGCAGATAAAACCGCAGCAGAAAAAGCATACCGTGAAGCACTTGACAGCTTTGAAGAGGAAAGTGTCGATGATGAAAACTTATCCTCAATCAGATTCTCCTTTGTTCTCCTGGAAAAACTGCTTGGAAAATATGATACGGCAATCTATGAGTTAAAACCTCTCTTAGAAAAAGGCGGAGATGCAGTATTCCATCTGGTAGAAGCAGATATTTATCTTCAGAAAGGAGACGGCGATACAGCAAATACCATCTACCGGAAACTGATAGCAGATGTGATGAGTGCAGAAAATCCCGACTGGGAAACCGCAGAACTCGTTGTCAACCGTTTCTCTTCGTTCCTCTCTCTCGTAAGAGACAAAGAAGAGGTCGCAGGTATTATTAGTGTTACTTTATCCCCCTTCCCGAAAGCGGTATCTCTGATAAAAATAGGGGAGGCATACGAGGCAGCAGGCTCTAAAGAGCAGGCAAAAGACTGGTTCTATCGTGCATACCGGGAAAACACCATCAAAGGAGGTGTTGCATACGCAGGATTCCTCAAACGTGCTGACGAAATTCGTGAGGCAGAAACAATTCTTCGCTACATCTTAACGAATCTGAAATCTGTTGCTGAGCTTGAACATGCCGCAGATGCTATATTAAACGGAGATGCGGAACTCTACAAGCTGGATAAAACCCGTGAACTGGTGCAGAAAAAACTCTCTGCAGCAGCAGATGAACTCTCTGCAAACGGGCGTGAGATGCTTGCAGCACTCTACCTTTATTCTGCAGTTGATGCCATTGAAAACCGCAGTTATGAGGACTGCAAATGGTTCTGTCTTGCAGGAATCGATGTCCTGCCCTGTTTCCCGGATAAAATCCATATTCAGGACTTCAACGACCTCTTAATCAGAGCAAAAGGACGCGCCTTATCAGAACGTCCGATTCTGATGGAAAAAACTGCGGCACAGGTCTCTGAAGAAACGCCGGCTGCTGAGGCAGAAGAAACAGCCGAAGAAGAGATTATGCCGAATCTTGATGAGCGGGAAAAAAAGATTATTTCCTTTATCCGCGAACACCGTGAGGCAACTGAGATGGATCTTCGTGCCTTGTTAGACACACGAAGAGCTGCGGGAATCGTAAATGCCCTCATCGAAAAAACAGCAGATCTTGGACTCACATTAATAGAAAAACGCGGCACAGGAGAACGCGGCGAGATTTACGGTTATGTCGGCAGCAGATGACAGACGCCTTGAAAGTATCGGCATCATAACATCCCTCAGGCGCGGAACAGTGCCTGACGCAGGTCTTGCACGGCTCGCCGTCGGTTTAGAGACGGAAGAGTCTGTGATATCAGACCAGCTTGAGTTCACCGCAGCAGGACATGCCGACTGTAAATTCATCCGCGGCGAGTACGGTTCGGGAAAGACATTTGT
>JAKSRN010000322.1 GCA_024403585.1 Lachnospiraceae bacterium
TTCTGACCCGTGAAGATATGGAAAAACTCTTCACTCCTGATTTTTCTCTCGTGGCTTTCAGTGATGAAAAATCTGCCCTGGTTCAGATGCTGATTGAAGCGATATTTAATGATGACACTCTCTGTATCTCCTGCTCTGAGCAGGCAGCCTTGAAGAAGTTGAAGGCAGGATACGGATTCTGGGTATGGAAGCAGCATCAGATTTAAGACACAAACTTTTATTACTATTTTATGGAGGTACATATGAACAGTAAACTTGACAACAAATACATCTTAGACGCACCTGAAAATCGCGAGTTTCTGAAATCTGTACGAGATACTCTTCTGTCCTTTGGACATCAGTTCCCATCTCCTGGCGGTGGTTCTTACTATCTGGGTGATGACGGAACTCCTTGGAAAGATAGAAACCGAGAGACCTGGATTACTTCCCGTATGACTCACGTGTATAGTCTGGGACAGTTCCTGGGACATGAAGGCAGCAGCGAACTGGCGGATGCTGCTCTGAAAGGTCTTATGGGCGAGCTGCATGATGATGCTAACGGCGGATGGTATGCTGGTCTCACTTGTAATAATGAAATTCTTCCGACAAAACAGTGCTATGCGCATGCATTTGTCATTCTGGCGGCAAGTAGTGGAGTACTGGCTGGAAGACCGGGGGCTAAAGAGCTTCTGGATGATGCTTTAGCAGTTTATGATCGCTTCTTCTGGAATGAGGAGGAGGGACTTTCTTCTGATACATGGAATACTGAATTTACTGTCTGCGATTCATATCGTGGATTGAATGCAAATATGCATACGGTGGAAGCATTTCTTGCGGCGGCAGATGTGACGGGGGATGAGAAGTATCGTGTGCGCGCTGGCCGTATCATTGACCAGGTGCTGGTTTGGGCTGAGAACAACAACTGGAGAATTCCGGAGCACTACTCTTCTGACTGGGTACCGGATCTGGATTGCAACAAGGAGAAGCCGGACGATCCTTTCAAACCTTACGGTGCTACTCCTGGACACGGTATTGAGTGGAGCCGTCTGATCGTTCAGTGGGCAAGCTCTTACTTTAAGACCAGTGATCCTGCTTCTGCTGAGGCTGGCAAATACTTTACTGCTGCTGAAAACCTCTTTAACCGTGCGATCGGTGATGCATGGAATCGTGACGGTGCGCCTGGCATCTGCTACACCACTGACTGGGAGGGCAATCCGGTGGTTCATGACCGTATGCACTGGACTCTCTGCGAGGCGATCAATACAAGTGCGGTGCTCTATCGTCTGACTGGTAAGGAGCAGTATAAGGAGAATTATGGCGAGTTCATGAAATATCTGGATGAGAAGGTGCTGGATCATGTGAATGGTTCATGGTTCCACCAGCTGGATCAGGATAATAACCTGCTGACTACTGTATGGCCGGGCAAGTCTGATCTTTATCATGCGACTCAGGCTACGCTGATTCCATATGCGCCGATCGATATTTCTATCGCGGTAGCGGTGAAGGCTGTGAAATGCTGATTGAAACGCGCATAAGCATGTGGCAAAGCGGTATGCACATGTCCGCTTTGCGATGTTCAGATGCGGTTATGTAGGCAATTGCTACCGGCAATTGATCAATTGAGATAAAAGAAAGAGTAAAACGAAACCGGAGGAAACTATGCCAAGATTAAGCGACCGTGTGGGAACATTTACGGATTCAGTAATCCGTAGAATGACCCGCATCTGCAACCAATATGATGCCATCAACCTGTCTCAGGGATTTCCTGATTTTCCACCGCCAAAGGCGATGCTGGACAAACTCTCTGAGGTTGCCTTTTGTGGTCCTCACCAGTATTCCATCACCTTTGGTGCCCAGAATTTCCGTGAAGCCCTGGCAAGAAAACAGAGTAAGGCAATCGGAAGAACCATTAATCCTAATACGGAGCTGGTGGTTACCTGTGGTGGTACGGAATCCATGATCTGTGCCATGATGACCATCTGTAATCCTGGTGATAAGGTTATGGTCTTCTCTCCTTTTTATGAGAATTACGGTGCGGATGCGATCCTGTCCGGCGCGGAACCGATCTACATTCCACTGGTGCCGCCTACTTATGACTTTGATCTGAATCTCATTGAGGAAGGATTCAAGGCTGGAGCTAAGGCGATCATTATCTGTAATCCGTCGAATCCTTGCGGAAAGGTATTTACAAGAGAGGAATTGATGGCGATTGGAGAGTTGGTGAAGAAGTATGATGCATTTGCGGTGACGGATGAAGTGTATGAGCATATGGTATACGCGCCTCACAAGCATATCTGCATGGCTTCGCTGCCAGGCATGTTTGAGCACACCATCACCTGTAACTCACTTTCAAAAACTTACTCCATTACAGGATGGCGACTGGGGTATCTCTGCGGTCCTGACTGGGTGGTGGAGAACGCGAAAAAGGTGCATGATTTCCTTACCGTAGGTGCTGCTGCTCCTCTGCAGGAGGCTGCTACCGTGGGACTGAACTTTCCGGAATCTTATTATACAGAGTTGCTGGCTACCTACACAGAAAAACGTGCCCGTTTCCTGGATGGTCTGGACCGTATTGGTCTCAAACACAATGTACCTCAGGGAACCTACTTTGTGTTAATCGATATCAGCGATTTTCTAAATCTGCCACAGTTCCAGGGATATACAGATCTGGAATTCTGCGAGTGGATGATCCGGGAAATCGGCGTTGCTGCTGTTCCGGGATCCAGTTTCTTCAGAGAGGATGTCAATCATCTGATTAGGCTGCATTTTGCAAGAGGGGAAGAAACGATTGATGAGGCACTCCGTAGATTGGAGAAGATGGC
>JAKSRN010000323.1 GCA_024403585.1 Lachnospiraceae bacterium
CAGCCACTGTTCTTCTCACCTCTTTCAGGCCCAGTGCCTGATCATAGAATGCAAGAGATGCCTCCAGATCCTTTACATTGTAGTTTTCATGAACCATCTTAAATTTCATAATCCAAACCCTCCGTTTTTAAAATATAGATCCTTGTATCTGCATTGCCTTTTAGCGAATGCTCTTTCAGGTATCGTGCAATCACTTTGTACTCTCCCCAGAAATGCATGGGGAAAACATGTTTCGCCTGAACTTTCTGTAAAAAATAGTTCATGCCGTACCAGTAAGCACCTTCCAGCCTTGGGTCCAAAGGAAGGAAAGCAACATCGTATGTTTGACCGGCAAGCTTATCAATCTCCCTTTTGTAGTTGACCTCCATATTCCGGTTCCAGGATTTGTCTTCCCCTTCCCAGTGCCACCAGTTCAGGTCACCTCCGTGATAGATCCGCGAACCACTCTTTTCCTCAATTGAAAATGCAACACCTATATCTGTTGACTGTAGTGCATACACGGATACAGCGTCAATAGTAACCTGCATATTTCTTCGAATCCACAGAATACGCTCTTCATTCTCCTTCATCCATTGAGGCAGACGCCTTTTATAACGCTTCTGAATATCAGAACTCAGGATATATCTGCTGACTTTTCCCCTCAATTCCCCTTTGAAAATGATGGGATCAAAATGATCTTCATGGAAATGACTTGCAAAAACATAGATTGGTTTTCCCTCTGTCAATACAGGTAAATTTCCCCTTATATAATCAAATAGATAATACGCTTTTTCTGTTTCTACCAGAAATCCACTATGACCCAGGTAGGTCACATGCTTTTTGTTGTGTGTATAATCTGCCATAATTACTCTTTTCGTTATTGACCTTCCTGCCTTGAACCTTTACCATGCGCAATACTGCTATTCCAGTCGAAACTCCAGTGGAGATTTGACGTGTAATTCCTTCGCCAACGACTTTATTCCCCTTGACTGTAATGCATACAAAGATTACGCGTCAATAAATAATTTTCCCTCTTTACAACTAAATCTTTTAGGATTATTATCATGTAGCACAAATACATACTAAAAAACGTATAACCGTATATAATAGAAGTATATATGAGAATAATGCCGGGAGGGTGATAAAATGGCAGAAACAAGACCATATGTAGATTGGAAACTGATCAATGATTTCATGATTGACGTATTTGAAAAATACGGTGTTCCAAGAGAGGATGCAGCAATCTGTGCAGATGTCCTTTTAGAGAGTGATCGCAGAGGAATCGAGAGTCACGGATGTAATCGATTCAAACCAATTTATCTGGATCGTATCAAATTAGGAACTCTGCTTCCTAAGACAGAGATCGAGATTGTGAAAGAAACCCCTACTACGGTAGTTATGGACGCACATAATGGTATGGGTATGGTTGCCAGCCACAAAATGATGGAGATGCTGATTGAGAAGGCAAAGATCTATGGCATGGCAGGCGGTACAATCTTCAATTCCACTCATTACGGAATTGCCGGCTATTGGACAACAATGGCTGAAAAGGCTGGTCTGATCGGTATTACCGGAACTAATGCAAGACCTTCCGTAGCTCCAACAAACGGTGTCGAGCCAATGATGGGTACAAACCCACTTACATTTACAATGCCAACTGATGAAGACTTCCCATTCAACTTCGACTGTGCTACATGTATTGTTCAGAATGGAAAGATTGAGTTTTATGAACGTCAGGGAAAAGAAACTCCAGCCGGTGTAGTTGTAAACCGCCAGGGTGAAACAATGACTGATTCCGGAAAAATCCTGAAGGATATGAGAGCTGGTCAGGCTGCTTTACTTCCACTGGGTGGTATCGGAGAGACAACCGGTGGATACAAGGGTTATGGATTTTCCGCAATTGTTGAAATCCTTTCAGCCGCATTAGCAGGAGGTCCATTCATGAAAGACCTCAACGGAATCGATGCTGATGGAAAACCACAGATGTACAGATTAGGTCATTTCTTCTTTGTGATCAATCCGGAATTCTTCATGGGTCTGAATACATTCAAACAGACTGCCGGTGAGATCTGCCGTGGATTACGTGCTTCTGAGAAAGCTCCGGGTGCGGACAGAATTTACACTGCCGGTGAGAAAGAGTATCTGGCATGGCAGGATAGAAAAGATAAAGGAGTTCCTGTAGGCGATACAATTCAGAAAGAGCTGATCCAGTTACGAGATGAGTGTGGACTTACACAGTATAAATTCCCATTTGAATAATAAGATAACAAAAAAGGGCATCTTCCTGCTATTTCAGGAAGATGCCTTTTATACTCATATCATTATATTAATACATCTTTGCTCCAGCCGGAATATGATTATCCAGCATCAGAAGATGCAGCTTCTCCTCGCCCTCCTCAGTATGAACAGCGCTGATCAGCATACCACAGGACTCAATACCCATCATTGGTCTTGGTGGCAGGTTGGTGATTGCAAGCAGTGTCTTTCCAACCAGCTCTTCAGGCTCATAGTAAGCGTGGATTCCGGAAAGGATTGTTCTGTCTGTGCCTGTACCGTCATCCAGTGTGAACTGAAGAAGTTTTTTGGATTTCTTAACAGCTTCACATGCTTTTACTTTTACAGCACGGAAGTCAGATTTGCTGAATGTCTCGAAATCTACACAGTCAGCGAAGAGTGGCTCGATCTCTACTTTGGAGAAGTCGATTTCTTCCTCTACGCAGCATGTAACGCCTGCTTCTGGACAGCATTTCTCTGCTGGAGCCTCAGCTGCAGCCTGTGCGGAGTTGTTTGCCTCATTCTTAGCAGCTCCCTGAGATTTCAT
>JAKSRN010000324.1 GCA_024403585.1 Lachnospiraceae bacterium
AAGCGTTTTTGTATTCCTCAGCCAGAGCCTTGAATGCAGGAAGTGCTCTCTCGATCATCTCTGTCTGTACACAGTAAGCGATACGAACATATCCCGGTGTTCCAAAGCTGTCAGCAGGAACAAGAAGCAGCTCATGTTTTTTTGCTTTCTCATAGAATGCAGTTGCATCCTCTTCCATAGCTTTTACAAAGAGATAGAAAGCTCCGTCCGGATATACGCAGGTGAAACCATACTCTGTCAGTGCATTGTACAGAAGATCACGGTTTTTCTTGTAAATGCTGAGATCAGCTACCATACCGGTACATCTTTCAATCACATGCTGCATCATACTTGGCGCACATACATAACCCAGTGCACGGCCTGCTCCGCATACAGCAGCGTATACATCACCAAAGTCAGCCATCTCATCCGGAACAAGAATGTATCCGATACGCTCGCCCGGCAGAGACAGGGATTTGCTGTAAGAATAGCAAACCAGTGTATTGTCATAATATTTGGTCAGATAAGGAACCACTACAGAATCATCATAAACCAGCTCTCTGTAAGGTTCGTCAGCGATCAGGTAGATCGGATGGCCATACTCAGCTGCTTTCTCAGTCAGAAGAGCTGCCAGTTTCTTAACACCCTCCTCTTTGATCACAACACCGGATGGGTTGTTTGGAGAGTTCACGATGATCGCTTTTGTATTCGGATTGATCGCTGCTGTCAGTTTATCAAAATCAATCTGGAAAGTAACAGGATCGCTCTCAACTGCATTCAGAACAGCGCCAGCTGTCTCAACGAATACACGATACTCTGGGAAGAATGGAGTAAATGTAATAAACTCATCTCCCGGTGTAAACAATGCAGTGATACAGATCTTCAGAGATGCTGCAGCACCACAGGTAATATAGAAGTTGTCCTTATGGAATTTTGTTCCAAAACGCTCATTTAAGTTTGCAGCGATCGCAGCACGTGTGTCAGCATCACCCTGTGCAGATGAATAACCATGCAGCCAGTAATCGTTGCCACAGTCAGCCAGCTCTTTGATCACCTCATTGACAGCTGCCGGTGCAGGAACGTTCGGATTTCCAATACTGAAATCAAAAACATTCTCCGGTCCGATCTCTGCTCCACGTACTTTACTGTATTCAAAAATTTCTCTGATTACGGATCTGACTTTTCCAAGTCCCGCCATTTTCTCTGATACCATATCAAATTCTCCTCCATCCTGAAAAATGAAATCGCCGATGCTACGTTCTTTCATCAGCAACATAGTTTATTTTAGCACAGTGTAAAAGGCTTGTGAAGAAAAAGCCTGCACGGTTTTCTTTTCGAACGAAAAAAGGCTCAGTTCTTCATTGTGGAAAGAACAGACCGTACTGCATCCTCATACTCCGGAAGATGCTTCGCTTTTCGAATTGCCTTCAGCTGCTTTTCACAACCCGGAAAATGCCGAATCATATAATTCCAGATCTCTTTTGTCTTATGAAGGACCGGCACATCTCCGGAGAACTCTCTTTTGTATGCATCCGTCACACTCCCTAGAAAAAGTGTCAGCTCTTCTTTTGTCAGTTTTTCTCCTCCTGCCAGTTCCCGGATCAGTGCAGGATTCGCAACCATACCTCTTCCCAGCATGATTGCCGGATCTTTCCACTCCAGCCCCTCTGCCCGGATCAGTTCCTCCAATCCGATCAGATCTTCCGGCGTCCAGATATCTCCGTTATAACAGACAGGGTTTCTGCTGTTTTTCAAGGCGTATATAAAAAGATCCTTGTGCGGAACTCCCTTGTAAGCCTCTTTCAATACTCTGGGATGAATGATCAGCTCTTCCATTGGATACTTGTTGTAGATTTCCAGGATCGCTTTAAACTCCTCCGGATCTTCAATCCCAAGTCTGGTCTTTACTGAGATCTTTCCTTTCTTTTTCTCATACACCTCTTCCAGAAAATGATCCAGCCGTTCAGGATCTCTTAAAAATCCTGCTCCCCGCCCCTTGGAAGAAACCGTACCGGATGGACAGCCCAGATTGATGTTGATCTCATGATAACCGATCGCATGCATCTTCCCTTCAAAGCGAAGACAGTCTTCTGCCACATCAGTCAGCACCTGAGGCACCAGATACATCCCCTCGTTATGTTCCGGATATAATTCCTTCTCCTCTTTTCTTCCTGCCGTTCTTTTGTGGCAAGGGACAAAAAACGGTGTAAAATACTTATCTATGTGTTCTCCAAACTGCTCTTTTACAGCAGTTCGGAAAATATAACCTGTGATCCCCTCTAAGGGCGCCAGATAATATCTCATATTTTTTGCTGTTGCTCCTTTGGCATAGTACTAATGCTCCCATTATGAAGGAAGGCATGACCGCTTGTCAAACGGAACAAGTGGAACGAAAGGATACAGAAACAGCCGGCACACGAAGGTGCCGGCTGTTCTTTATCTTTTTCATCCTGTTACGCCGATTTGCAACAGGTCTTCCTTATCTGATTGGAGGATTAATTAATCCCAGTATTTAGCAACATGTGCTTTTGTGATCTCTGCAGATTTAGCAACGTTCTCTTCCTGAGACATCTCCCAGTACTCTGGACGGAAGATCTCGATGATACAGTTGTCATTGCTGAATCCGATCTTCTTGAGTGTATCTGCCATTCTCTTGTGCTCCAGAATATCTTTCTCATCATCTGGCCATGTTCTCTTAGCGTCTGTGTTGTATGGAGCACCAAGAGGTACATTCTCACATCCGTTCAGATGCCATACGAAGATCTTGGATCCGTCAGCGTTCTCAAGAGCTTCCCATGTAGATCCCATGTTACGGAAGTG
>JAKSRN010000325.1 GCA_024403585.1 Lachnospiraceae bacterium
ATAGATTCATGGCATAGATTTCAGTTGGAAATTTGGTCCATGAATAATTCAGGTTTATTTTAACTTTTCCTTGTTTGTGGTCAATAATTTTCAGGATTTTTGACTTAGTTTTGGATTTTCTGAGGTTGCGGTCAATAGTTTCCGGGAATTTGTTGACCTAGTTTTGGATTTTCTGCGTCTGTGGTCAACCATTCCACAGAATTTGTTGACTTAATTCTTCCTTTTTCCCTTCTGCGGTCAACCATTCCACAGAATTTGTTGACTTAGATTTCACTTTTTCTCTTCCACGGTCAACCGCATCACAAAATTTGTTGACTTAGATTTCACTTTTTCTCTTCCACGGTCAACCGCATCACAGAATTTGTTGACTTAATTCTTCCCTTTTCCCTTCTGCGGTCAACCATTCCACAGAATTTGTTGACTTAATTCTTCCCTTTTCTCTTCTGCGGTCAACTGCTACACAAGATTTGAACCGCTCCGCAAGATTTCTTGACTTAAATCTTCCTTTTCCCCTTACTCTAAACATAAAGAATGGGCCGTCGCCAATGCGACCGCCCATTCTTTAACAACAAGCAAAGCGATAAGCCGGGTTATGTCGTGTGTGATCATCTATCCAGGACTGCTGTTGCCAGCAGCCTCAAGCGACCCACCTGAAAACGTGACGAGCAGCCACATAGTTTTCTATTCGGTCTTGCTCCGGATGGGGTTTACATGGACCCGTCCTGTTACCAGAACGGCGGTAGTCTCTTACACTGCCTTTCCACCCTTACCTGCAAAAGCAGGCGGTTTATTTCTGTTGCACTGTCCCTGAAGTCGCCTCCGCCGGACGTTATCCGGCATCCTGCTCTGTGGAGCCCGGACTTTCCTCACCTGGCCCCTTTCGGTTCTGCCAGCCGCGATCACATACCTTACTTGATGTCAACTGCATTAACATAGCATACTTTTGTCTCAAATACAAGCATCAAAGACCAGTTTTATAAAGCCTCCGCTTGGAGGGATTGAGGGGATCTTATGTCCCAGGACAAGCATCTAAAGCAGCCGCCCCCAGACAAGCCTTTTACAGCTTGAAGCAGCCGCCACCCACAAACTCTCTCAAAATAGAATTGATCGGGATCGCCTCTGTCGGCACTGCCACAAAGTAATCCAGGAATTTCAGCAAACGTTTTGCCTCCTCGAATTCCGGTGCATCCTCCGGAATCTGATACAAGAAAGGAATCGCGCTGGTCTTCAGAACTGCCAGCTCATAGATCAGAGCGGAGTTGAAGACTGCATCTGCCTGCTCCTGATATGGGAAGATATATTTCTCTTCACCTCTACGCACAGACGGCCATCTTGCGATCGTAGATGCAGCAGAAGTTCCCCTTGTTCTGTAATCACGAACCATTCGACGGATCAGTCGACCATCTGTGGTAGGGATTCTGTTATGATTATCAACATTCAGCTGAGTCAGCGCACTGATATAGATCTTGAATTTAGATTCATCCGGAAGCATCTCAGTCATGCGGTTATTCAAGCCGTGGATTCCTTCCAGCACCAGAACATCGTCTTCGCCCAGCTGCACGAACTCCCCACGATATTCACGGCGACCGGTTTTAAAATTGTAATATGGCAGTTCCACCCGCTCCCCATCAAGAAGAGCTTTCATATCAGAATTAAAAGTCTTCAGATCAATCGCTTCCAGACACTCATAATCATACTCACCATTCTCATCCAGAGGCGTATCTTCACGATTTACATAGTAATTATCCAGACTGATCGGATACGGATTCAATCCCTTCGCTTTCAGCTGCACAGACAGTCTTCTTGAAAATGTTGTCTTTCCGGAAGAAGAAGGCCCAGCGATCAGCACAAATTTCACTTCATCTCTCTCAGCGATCATGCCGGCAATCTGAGAGATCTTACCTTCCTGAAGAGCCTCTGCATATAGGAGCGTGTCTTCCACATTGCCATGACAGATGGTATCATTCAAGTCACTGACAGTATTGATTCCCAGCATCTCACCCCATTTCGCCATCTCAACCTGCGTATGGAATACTTTCGGTGACGGGGCAAATGCAGGCACCTTCGTCAGATCTGACGCCTCCGGCATCCGAAGCAGACATCCCTCAGCATACGGAATCAGGTCAAACACACCCAGAAGCTCTGTATCCGGCAGCATATAGCCGTAGAAATAATCAACGAAACCATCCAGCTCATACACATTAACATTAGAAGCTATTCTGTAGCGGAAAAGATTCTGTTTTTTCGTCATATAATGCTCGCCGAAATACTTTCTCGCCTTGCGTACAGAGAGTGTAGATTTACGGATCGGCAGCTTCGCATCCACAAGACGCTTCATTTCTCTTTTCACATTTTCCAGAAATGCTTCATCCGCCTTCACGCCATCCCCGAGCACAAAATAGAAGCTGCTTCCCATACTGTGGTGGAGGATTGTTTCACCTGCAGCCTTCTCACCCGCAATATTTTTGATTGCAGTAAGGAAAAGGAAATTCATGCTTCTTCTAAAGCTACGGAAACCTGCGGGCTCATTGATCTTCACGGTCTCCAGTTCACAGTCCTCTTCCGGAGCACGGAACAGTTCCTTCAGCTGACCGTCTGCCCGTACCAGCGCAATAGGGATCTCACTATTACCAGCCATGCTTTCCACAACGCTTCTGTAGGAAGTACCTTCCGGAAATTCTTTAGAAATTCCATTCATGGTTATCTGGATCATCTTACTCATAGAGGCTTCCTCCTTAACTTTAATCACTCAACAGTAAACGGAAACTCCGTCTCCGCCCCAACAATCTCACAGTCCG
>JAKSRN010000326.1 GCA_024403585.1 Lachnospiraceae bacterium
GCCGTTTTCCCTGCCATTCGTTTTCTCACCCAGAGTATCCTCACCCAGCATTTCCTGGGTTGACAGATCATAGAATCTGTCTCCTATCTGTAAAATCTCCCGCATGCGCTGTACCAGGGTATGCCGAACGGTTGGCGCTGTGGATGCGGAAATCAAAAGTCCCTGGTCATTTCTGGCAGCAGAATAGGCCATAGAAAGAGAAGAATATCCCCCCGTGCCATTCGTCAGGAGATAACAATTTTCCTGAGCCTGCTCTGCTGTTTTCATATTCTGTTTGCCGTAAATAAATTTCATAGAATTACCTGCCGAGAATGGTTGCTGTCATGGGTTCGATTGTACAGATTGTTTTCCTGTATACACGTTTCTTCCAGAGGAAACTGTCACTGCCGTCAGCCAGACACTGCCACTCTCCCGAAGGGAGGTCCACAGTCTGCGACGTTTTACTCAGATTGTAAAGAAAAAGAACCTTTTTCCACATACCTGTGGCAGTCTGATCTTCCATTTCCACTACTACACAGTCCTCTTTTTTCTGGCAGACACTTTTAATGTGTTTCGAAGCATCCGAAGACTTGTCGCAAAGAACAGGCATTTTTTTGCGCAGAGCAAAAAGGCCCTGATAGTAATTCATTAATGATTTGTTTTCCCAGATACGCTTCCAGTCCACACGATTAATCTGAATGGAGGAGGAATAACTGTTCTTGATTCCTTCCTTGGTACGGGCAGCTTCTTCTCCGGACAGAATAAAAAGGTTGCCCTGACATCCAATCAGTAAAGCTGCCGCCAGCCGATTGGCCCGCATAGCCTCCGCATGACTGCTTACATAGGCTCTATCTTCATCCAAAGTGTTGATCAGGCGATCCCAGAGGGTCCAGTCATCATGGCAGGACAGGTAGTCGATGGTCTGCGATGGGGCATTTACGGAATACTCTCCGCTTTTCTGTGCCCATCCGCAGACACAGCCCTGAAAGATCTGCTGATTGTAACTACCGCCATTCACAAGGCCTCTGGCATTTTCCTGCAAAAGATTGCCTTTCACGGTGTCACGTGTAGTATCACAGAAAGCACCTATCGCAGGATGGAGAAGCTTGAGATTCATTTTATCTGCCAGGATCGTTCCCGGAAGTGCAGCAGTATCATAAGCTCTCCAGGGTTCTCCGTAGATCTGCTTCTCACCTTTGCCGAACTCCCTGTCCAGAGCATCCTGAATCGCATTCATCAAATGTACCGGCAGAAGTCCCATAAGATCAAATCGAAAACCGTCGAAATGATATTCTCTGGCCCAGTACAACACGGAATCCAATATATATTTCGCACACATACTGCGTTCGCTGGCAATGTCATTGCCGCAGCCGGATCCATTGGATGGAGTTTTGTCTTCCCAGAACCGATAGTAATATCCCGGAACGGTTCTGTTCAGAAAAGAATCCAGACTATAGGTGTGGTTGTACACTACGTCCATAATCACCCGGAAACCATTCTCGTGAAGAGTCATGATCAGCTGCTTTAGCTCTCTGATACGTACCTCCCCATGATATGGGTCGGAAGAATAGGAGCCTTCCGGCACGTTATAATTCATCGGGTCATAACCCCAATTAAACTGATTGTCAGATCCGGTCTCATCTACAGAACCGTAATCAAAGACAGGCATCAGCTGTATATGAGTCACTCCAAGCTGCTTAAGATAATCAAGTCCGGTTGGGTGAATGCCGTCTCCATTTAAGGTAGTACCGGCTTCACAGAGTCCCAGATACTTGCCTCGCTTATCATCACTTACTCCGGATGATCGGTCCCAGGTGAAATCCTTGATATGGATCTCATAGATGATATTTTCATCGGTGTGAGCCGGTGCCTGGTCCACGTTAAAGCCTTCCGGATTGGTATCAGCCAGGTCGATGACCATGCTGCGGGTGCCATTGACACCGCAGGCTACTGCATAGGGATCCGCTGTATTTCTGGTAATACCATCCACCGTGATATCGTAAGTATAGTAAGTATTCCCAAGATTTTCGGCAGTTTCATAAGACCAGACGCCGTGGGAACCAGGAGTCAGGACTTCCTGCCTTGTATCCGCCTGATCTGTATGCGGCATTTCTGCGTCACTCCCGCAGGAAAACAAATTCAGGACTACAGACTGAGCGGTAGGGGCCCATACACGAAATCGTGTTCCCTCAGGTGTACAAAAGCAGCCCAGAGGCCCCGTATAATCATATTTTTTCCGGAACTCTAAAGAATTAAAATCGTTGTTTTGTGTCATCTTCTTACTCGTTTCTTTTAAAATGTCATCATGAGGCCTGCAAGGGCGACCAATAGCAGCATCAGCGGATACATCAGATACTGAATCAGACGGATGGAAAAGCCTTTCTCTTCATTATAGAAATGTGCAATCAGGAATCCAAAAGGAGAAAACATATAAAGTGGATTCACAACACAACAGCACACGGCTACAGCAGCACCAGAAAACATACTAATCGCAGGGCGATCACGCAAAGCCCAGAGAACCATCACAAGGAGGAGCATGAGTGGTCCGAACTGCACGGAGAACAGCAAGGACCAGAGCAGAGCTGCCATTGCTACCACAATCTTTATCAGAATCCTGCCAAACTGCCTTCCTTTGTAATATTGAAAGAGGTAAAGCATCAGCAGACAAAGGACCATGCTCCAGACCGGATTTCGTGAATGCATATCCAGATATTTGCCGGAGAATACATAATTGTATGGAATTTCACTGATGACTGCGACTCCAAGAACACGCAGGAAATATCTGGCCCAATTGGAAGTTTTCTGAAAGCCATCGAT
>JAKSRN010000327.1 GCA_024403585.1 Lachnospiraceae bacterium
CCGCCTTCAGGTGTGGAAGCAGGATCTGCAGCAGCATTCGCTGCACCGGCTTCCTCTTTTGCAGGATCAGAGGCAGGATCCTGGTTTGTTTCGGTGGAACCTGTATTCTCTGCCGCCTGCAGGATATTGGTTCCTGCACCGCCGTCAGACTCCTGCTTTTTCTTCTGTAATACATCGGAAGCCATAACGATTCCGACGATGACGGCAGCAACTCCCAGAACCGTAAGAACCATTCGAATCCAGAGCTGAACCTTTCTTCTTTTGGCGGAAGCCAGCTGTTTTTCTTTCCGAAGTCTGGCATTCTCTTCCGCTTCTTCCTTCATGCGGCGCATTCTTTCAGCATCTTCCTGAGAACGTTTTCGTGCTTCCTGGGTAGCTCGTCTCTGCCGCTCCTGAAGGCCGGAAGTATTCCTGGAGTTTTCTCCTTCCTGAGAAGCACGCTTTTTCCGTTTCTTAACAGAAGATGAATCCTCAGGTTTATTTTTAATATAATCTGTCATTGTTGATCATATAAAGAAGAGCATTGCAGATGCAGGCTGCCACATTGCTGCCGCCCTTTCTGCCCCTTGCTACGATATAAGGAGCTTTTGTCTGCATGATCAGCTCTTTGGACTGAACTACATTTACAAATCCTACCGGAACACCGATGACCAGTGCCGGATCCAGCTCGCCATTCTCGATCATCTCGTAGAGACGAACCAGGGCGGTTGGGGCATTTCCGATGGCGAAGATGATCTTTTTGTTCATCTTTGCTGCTTTTTCCATGCTGACTACCGCACGTGTTACGCCACGCTCTTTTGCCTCTGCTGCAACATCCTCATCGGAGATGAAGCAGAAGACCTCGCCGCCGTAGCGGGCCAGAGCTTTTTTATTGATACCGGAGCGTGCCATCTGTGTATCTGTTACGATCACAGCACCCTCTTTGATGGCTTCCATTGCTTTTGCAACTACGTCCTCTGAGAAACAGAGGTTATCTGCATAATCAAAATCTGCACTGGTATGAATGCAGCGTTTTACGATGAGTTCTGTACCAGGGATCAGCTTTTTGTCACCCAGCTCCTCTGTGATGATCTCAAAGCTTCTTCCTTCAATGTCCATTGGGCGAACATTTTCCAGTTCAATCTCACGTTTCATATCTTTATACCCCCTCATTCAGGATCTCATAGATTTTTTTCATATCCATATGTTTTCTCAGTTCAGATGCCAGGATATCATACTGGGTCTCTTTGAAGGACTGGTAATCCACACCTGTCATCTCGGTAGTATCGATGCCTTTCTTCTTGCCGATGCAGGCAACGATCTTCTGTGCCACCATCTCTTTATCAAAGATACTGTGTACATAGGATCCGTAGAAATTCTCTTTCTGTGCACCGTCTGCTTTTTTCTCTGCGGCTTCCAGATTGGTGTCTACAATCTCTGTAAGGGATTTTGCTCCCTCTTTCAGTGTTGTAACACCCATATGGATCTCATAACCTTCCAGCTCTGTGCCGGAAAGATCAGAAAGAACACCTTCCACATGCTCGAAGCTTCCTTCTACTCTGGTTCTGGTCTTCTCGCCTGCGAATACTGTATCCATAGGAAGAAGGCCCATACCGCGGATGCTTCCGCCTGCCTCAACACCCATAGGATCAGACAGGGTTTCACCCATCATCTGATAGCCACCGCAGATACCAAAGATAATGGTGCCTGCCTTGGCTGCTTTCAGAACAGATGCTTCCAGACCGTTCTGGCGCATCCAGAGAAGATCTTCCATGGTATTCTTGGTACCAGGGAGAATGATCATATCCGGATTCTTCAGTTCTCCTGCATGCTGCACATAGCGAAGGGAAACGCCCGGCATACTTTCGAATGGGTTGAAGTCTGTGAAGTTGGAGATACGCGGAACACGGATGACAGCGATGTCAATAAGACCCACTTCCTGACTTCCGTTGAAACGCTCTGTCAGGCTGTCCTCGTCCTCTACTTCAATCTTCATGTATGGTGCCACACCGACAACAGGAATCTTAGCCATCTCTTCCAGCATCTCAACACCCGGATCCAGAATGGTCTTATCTCCACGGAACTTGTTGATCACAAGACCCTTTACCAGAGCTTTTTCATCCTCATCCAGAAGGATCACTGTTCCGATGAGCTGTGCAAAAACACCGCCCCTGTCAATATCTCCTACCAGGAGAACAGGTGCCTTAGCCAGTTTCGCCATGCCCATGTTTACAAAGCAGTCATCATTCTTCAGGTTGATCTCTGCAGGACTTCCGGCACCTTCAATGACGATGATGTCATTCTCTTCTGCCAGCTGGTCATAGGCCTTCATTACGTCCGGGATCAGATTTGGTTTGTACTTGAAGTAGTCTCTGGCATTCATATTGCCGATCACTTCTCCGTTGACAATAACCTGGGATCCCACATCATTGGTTGGTTTCAGAAGAATCGGATTCATCAGAACGGATGGCTCGATGCCGGCACACTCTGCCTGCATAACCTGTGCACGTCCCATCTCCAGACCTTCTTTTGTAATAAAGGAGTTTAAAGCCATATTCTGTGCTTTGAAGGGTGCCACCTTGTAGCCGTCCTGTTTAAAGATACGGCAAAGACCTGCTGCCAGAAGGCTCTTTCCGGCATTGGACATGGTACCCTGCACCATAATTGCTTTTGCTTTCGCCATAATAATGATTTCTCCTCAATCGTTCATCTCAATTTATGTTTGTTTTCTGCATCTGTCTTTTGAGTGAATTCCAAAGGTAAATGCAGGTTTGTTTTCTGCATCCATCCCCTGACCGAAGTCCAGAGACATCTGC